>NZ_JBEXJK010000292.1:0-10369 GCF_040609095.1 Kitasatospora sp. NPDC004799 | reverse complement strand
GGGCCTCCCGCGGGCCACCCCCCGCAAAAAAAACATATATTGTTTGTTTTTTTTCCCCCCCCCCACCCCCCCCCGGGGGGGGCGGGGGGCCGGGGCGCGCCCCCCGCGCCCGGGCCACGTGCCGGGGGCTCAGGAAGCCGGGTCGGCCCGGGTGCCGCCCAGCAGGACGCGCGCCGCCTCCCAGGCCTGCTCCGCGACCGTGCGCAGCGTCGCGACCGTCGCGCCGTCGCGGGCCCGGTGCGACATGCCCTGGACGATCGCCCCGGTGAACTCGGCGACCGCGCGCGCGTCCACACCGGCCGGCAGGACGCCCGCCTCGACGTCGGCCCCGATCCGGTCCGCCAGGCGGTCGATGTTGGCGTTGCGCATCTCGCGCAGGCGCTCGGCGACCGGCTGGCCGGCCTCGGAGACCCGGGTGGCGGAGCCGATGATCAGGCAGCCGCCGGGGCAGTCGGCGTGGGCGTAGACCTCGGCCGCCTCGTACAGCAGGCGGCGGATCAGGTCGTGGGCGTGCTCCTCCTCCTCGAAGGCGCGCTGCATGAAGCCGCCCCAGCCGTTGTTGTAGTGCTCGACGACGGCGAGGAACAGGCCCTCCTTGCTGCCGAAGGCGGCGTAGAGGCTGGGGGCGCCGATCCCCATCTCCTTGGTGAGGGTGGACACCGAGGCGCCGTCGTAGCCGTGCCGCCAGAAGACGAACATCGCTTTTTCCAGGATGTCCTCGAGATCGAACTTACGGCCCTGGCCGCGTACACCTGCCATCGATGGCTCCCATGTCGTCGGTGGCGCACCCCGCCGGAGGCACGTCTGAGGACGGCTTAACACCAGTGAAACACGCAATTCATGTAGCGAGCGCTACACGAATGTTAGTATCGCCCAGCCGGTGATCGGAACCGACACGCCCAAAAGGTGTGACGTTCCGTCATATACCAAGGCTGATCGGCGACTTGAACGTCGACCGTGATGCACCAATCCCCGACCACCGAGGACTGCGCACATGCCTGTCACCGCCTCCTTCACCGACGGTCTGACCCGTCGGCACTCCACCGCCCCGTCCTGGACGGTGGAGGCCGTCAAACAGGTCCGGTACCACGTCGTCGAGGCCTCCGGCTTATTCGAGCCCGACAGCACCCTGCTGCTCGACGGGTGCGACGACGCCCCGCTGCGCGCCGACGACCGGCGCCTCGTCGTGATCGACTCCACCGTGCAGGAACTCCACGGGGAGCGCATCGCGCGCTACTTCGACCACCACGGCATCGCCGTCACCCTCCTCCCCCTGCGCGCCGACGAGACCGTCAAGCGCTGGGACGCCGTCACCGCCGTGGTCGACGCGATGAACGACTTCGGCATCGACCGCAGGCGCGAGCCCGTGATCGCGATCGGCGGCGGCGTCCTCCTCGACGTCGTCGGACTCGCCGCCAGCCTGTACCGGCGCGGCACCCCCTACGTCCGGATACCCACCACGCTGGTGGGCCTGGTCGACGCCGGGGTCGGCGTGAAGACCGGGGTCAACTACGGCCACGGCAAGAACCGGCTCGGCACCTACGCGCCGCCGGTGGCCACCTTCGTGGACCGCTCCTTCCTGGACACCCTCGACGCCCGCCACCTCTCCAACGGGCTGGCCGAGATCCTCAAGATGGCACTGATCAAGTCGTCGGAGCTCTTCGACCTCCTCGAGGACTTCGGGCCGCTGCTGATCGAGGACCGCTTCCAGGGCAGCACCCCCGTCCTGGAGACCGCGGCCCGCCGGGTCGTCGCCGAGGCCATCCACCTGATGCTGGAGGAGCTCCAGCCCAACCTGTGGGAACAGTGCCTGGAGCGGTGCGTCGACTACGGCCACACCTTCAGCCCCACCATCGAGATGGAGGCGCTGCCGGAGCTGCTGCACGGTGAGGCGGTCGGCATCGACATGGCGCTCACCACCGTGATGGGCCGGCTGCGCGGCGACGTCACCGAGCAGCAGGCCGAGCGAGTCCTGGCCCTGATGGGCCGGCTGGGGCTGCCGCTGTGGACCGACGTCCTGAGCCGCCCCGGCATCCTGGACGGCGCCCTCGCCGACACGGTGCGCCACCGCGACGGGCAGCAGCGGCTGCCGCTCCCGGTCGGCATCGGGCACCACCGCTTCGTCAACGACGTCACCCCCGAGGAGCTGGCCGTCGCGCTCGAGGAGCTCGACGCCGCACGCCGGACCGGGCGCACCGCCGGACTGGTCGGGGCCGGTGAGGCCGCGTGAAGTGGGACAACCTCTACATCGAGGGTTTCGGCTCCTACCTGCCCGAGGAGCGTGAGTTCGCCGCCGAGATGGTGGCCGCCGGCCGGTACGACGAGATCGAGCACCAGAAGACCGGCCAGGTGTCGGTCGTCGTGGCCCGCCCCGAACGCGGCGAGACCTCCCCCGAGATGGCGGTGACCGCCGGCCGAGCCGCGCTCGCGGACGCCGGCGCCGACCCCGCCGACATCGACCTCCTGGTCCACGCGGTGGTGCTGCACAACGGCCTGGAGGCCTGGAACTGCGGCGCCTACCTGCAGGCCGAGCTCGGCATCGAGGACTGCCTGCCGATCGAGATACGCACCGCCTGCGCGGGCGCCGTCGTCGGCATGGAGCTCGTCGGCCGCTGGTGCGCCGGCTCCGGCAAGGGCATGGTCACCGCCTCCGACGCCTGGCAGCTGCCGCTCTTCGACCGCTGGGCCTCCGACAGCGGCGTGGTCTACGGCGACGGCGCGGGCGCCCTGGTGCTCGGCTTCGACGGCGGCCCGTTCCGGGTGCTGTCCACCTCCGTGGTCACCGACCCGCTGCTGGAGCGGATGCACCGGGGCGACGCCCCGATGACGATGCCGCAGTACGCCGCCGGCGCCCCGCTCAACCTGCCCGAGCGCACCGCCGTGTTCATCGAGGAGCGCGGCACCGACGAGTTCTGGACCAGGAACGCCGCCGCCCTGTCCCGCTGCGCCGAGACCGCGCTGGCCGACGCCGGCGTGAACCACTCCGACATCGCCCACTGGCTGGTGCCGAACTTCGGCCGGGTCCTGCTGCGCAAGCAGTGCTTCGTCCCGCTGAAGATCGACGCCACCCAGACCCTCGCCCACCGCGGCTGGGAGATCGGGCACACCGGCGCCGCCGACCCGGTCATCGGCCTCGACCTGCTGCGCCGCTCCGGCACCCTCACCCCGGGCGACCGGGTGCTGCTCACCGGGATCGGCGTCGGGTTCACCTGGGGCTGCGCGGTCGTGGAGTACACCGGCGCGCCCACCCGCGCCGCCGAGAAGGACCAGACGAACGGAGGTGTCCGTTGAGCGACACCATCAGGACCGAGACCCAGCCCGCCACACCGGCGGCGCCCTCGCTGTCGGCGAACGCCAACGCCGCGGTGCTCTGGATGCTGCTCGCCGTCTTCGGCGTCGGCACCGTCGAGTACCTCGTGGCCGGCGTCCTGCCGGACATCGCGAGCGACGTCAAGGTGTCCGACGCCACCGCCGGCCTGCTGGTGACCGTCTACGCGGTCACCGTGATGATCGGCGGCCCGCTGCTCACCATCGTCACCACCCGGGTACCGCGCACCCCGCTGATCATCGGCTCCATGGCGGTCTTCGTCGTGGGCACCCTCGGCACCGCGCTGGCGAACAGCTTCCCGCTGCTGGTCGTCTTCCGGATCGTCACCGCGCTGCCGCACGCCACCTTCTTCGCCCTCTGCCTGGTCCTCGCCACCTCGCTGGTGCCGCCGGAGTTCCAGGGCCGGGTGATCGCCCGGGTCTCGCTCGGCCTGAACCTGGCCACCGTGCTCGGCGTCCCGCTCGGCACCCTGATCGGCGGCCAGTTCGGCTGGCGCACCTCCTTCGTGGTGGTCGCGGTCTTCCAGACCCTGGCGACCGTCGGGCTGGTGGCCGTCACCCGGCGCGCCCCCGCCCGCCCGGCCGGGTCGATCTCCGCCGAACTCACCGTCTTCACCCGCCCCTCGGTGTGGGCCGCGCTCACCCTGACCGCCCTCGCCCAGGCCGCGCTGTTCGTGGTCTTCACCTACATCGCGCCCTTCCTGCGGGACTACACCGGCTTCTCGGCCGACACCGTCACCGTGCTGCTGTTCGTCTTCGGCATCGGCTCGGTGGTCGGCAACCAGCTGGGCGGGCACTTCGCCGACCGCTCCATCGACCGCACCCTGCTGATCGCGCTCGGCGCGCTCGCCGTCTCGCTCGGCCTGCTCGCGGCCTTCGGCTCCAGCACCTGGTTCACCGCGCCCTGGCTGTTCGTCCTCGGCGCCGCGGGCTTCTCGATCATCCCGCCGCTGGCCTCCAAGCTGATCACCTCCGCGAGCGAGGCGCCCAACCTCGCGGCCACCGTCAACATCGCGGGCTTCCAGCTGGCCAACGCGGCCGGCGCCTGGATCGGCTCCCTCACCCTCTCCGCCGGCGGCTCGCTGGTCTCGCTGCCCACCGTCGGCGCGGCCCTCGCCCTGGCGGCCGTCCTCGCCCTCGTCGTGGGCACCCGCCGCTCCCGGGCCGTCGGCGGGGGGAACTGATGCGCGCCGCCGTCATCGACAAGCCGCACACCGCGACCCTGGTGGAGACCGTCCGCCCGGAGGCCGGCCCCGGCGAGGTCCTGGTCCGGATCGCCTACGTCGGGCTGTGCGGCAGCGACCTGGAGATCCTGCACGGCACCTCCGCCTACCTGGCCGACGGCCGGGCCGCCTTCCCGCACAGCTTCGGCCACGAGTGGGTCGGCACCGTCGAGGAGTACGGCGCGGGCGTCACCGGGCTGCGCCGCGGCGAGGTGGTCACCGGCTCCACCATGATCCCCTGCCAGGCCTGCCGCTCCTGCGCCTCCGGCCACCGCAACCTCTGCACCGAGCTGCGCGAGGTCGGCCTGTACGGCTGGTCCGGCGCCGCCGCCGAGTACCTGGTGATGCCCCGCCACGCCCTGGTCCCGTTCGGACCGGACACCGAGCGCCCGCGCCCGGAGCACGTCCTGGTCGAACCGCTGGTCACGATCCTGGAGGCGGTCGACGCGGCCGACCCCCGGCCCGGCGACCAGGTCCTGGTCGTCGGCGCGGGCACCATGGGCAGCCTCGCCGCCGCCGTCCTCGCCCGCTACCCGGTGACCGTCGACATCGCCGAACCCGGCACCGTCGACCACCTGCCGGCCGGCAGCCACCGCGACCGGTACACCCGCACCGGCGAGGCCCCCTCCGGCTACGACATCGTCGTGGAGTGCTCCGGCGCCCCCGGCACCCTCAACGCCGCACTGGACCGGCTGCGCCCCGGGGGCCTGTGCCTCCTGGTCGGCGTCCCCGCCCAGACCGAGACCGTCGAACCCGGCCGGATCGCCCTCGAGGGCATCCGCATCGTCGGCGTCCGGCACGGCGTCGACCACTACGCCCGCGCCGTCGCGCTGGTCGACGAGCTCGGCGCCGGCCTGATCGACCGGGTGGTGCCGCTCGACGAGGTCGCCCACGCCTTCGAGGTGCTCCAACTCGGCCGGACCAGGCCCAAGGTGGTGCTGAGCGTTGCCTGACCTCCACACCACCCTGATCACCGGCGCCAGCAGCGGCATCGGCCGGGCCACCGCCCGGGCGCTCGCCCGCCCCGGCCACCGGCTGCTCCTCGGCTACGCCAGCGGCGAGGACCGGGTCCTGCGGGTCGCCGAGGAACTGCGCAGCGGCACCGGCGCCGAGGTCGTCCCGGTCCGGGCCGACCTGCGCGACCCGCAGGCCGCCGTCGACAGCTGCCTGGCCGCCGTCGAGCGGGCCGGGCGGATCGACGCCCTGGTCAACAACGCCGGCATCAACGACCGCAGCGCGGCCGACGCCCTGGACCTGAAGCGGGCGGACGAGGTGTTCGCGGTCAACACCCTCGCCCCCATGGCGCTCGCCTCCGCGGTGGGCCACCACATGATCGGCACCGGCGTCCGGGGCAGCATCGTCAACGTCACCTCCGTCCACGAGACGGTGCCGATCACCGGCGGCGCCCTCTACTGCGCCAGCAAGGCCGCCCTGGGCATGGTCACCAAGGTGCTCGCCCTGGAGTTCGGCCCGTACGGCATCAGGGTCAACTCCGTCGCCCCGGGGGAGACCGCCACCGCCATGAACGGCGTCCACGACGAGTCCAGCTACCGGGAGATCTCCCGCCCCGACATCCCGCTGGGCCGCCCGGCCGGGGCCGAGGAGATCGCCTCGCTGATCGCGTACCTCGTCGGGCCCGGCTCCGGCTACGTCACCGGCGCCTCGCTCCTCGCCGACGGCGGGCTCGCCCTGACCGCGGCGGAGGCCAACGCGCGCCACGCCTTCACCACCGTTCCCCCGAGGGAGAACCCACCCGCATGAAAGCCGTCACCTTCCACCACACCGGCGACCCGGACGTCCTGGCCCTCGGCGAGGTGCCCGACCTGCCCGTCGGACCGCAGGACATCCGCGTCCTCGTCACCGCCGCCGCCGTGAACCCGGTCGACCTCAAGACCCGCTCCGGCTTCCTGACCATGAACCTGACCTACCCGGCCGTCCCCGGCTGGGACGTCTCCGGCGTCGTCGCCGAGACCGGCGCCGAGGTCACCCGGTTCACCGTCGGCGAACAGGTCGTCGGCATGGTCGCCCAGCCGGCCCACCGCTACGGCACCTACGCCGAGCAGGTCGTCGCCGACGCCCGGCTGTTCGCCCGCGCCCCGCTCGGCGTGGCGCTGGAGGAGTCCGCCGCGCTCCCGCTGGCCGGGCTCACCGCCGTCCAGACCCTGGCCAAGCTCACGCTGCCGGCGGGCGCTCCGGTGCTGGTCACCGGGGCCGCCGGCGCGGTCGGCCGGATCGCCGTCCAGCTGCTGCTCGCCGCCGGGCACCCGGTCGACGCCCTGGCCCGGAGCGGCGACGCCGACGGCCTGCGGGCGCTCGGCGTCGGCGCCGTCCACACCCGGCCGGAGGACCTGCCCGCCGCCACCCACCAGGGCGTCGTCGACACCGCGGGCGTGGCCGCCGCGATCCGCGCGGTCGCCGACGGCGGCCAGTTCGTCGCCATCGACGACAACCCCCAGCCGGCGCCCGAGCGGGGCATCACCCCCCGCAAGAGCTACGTCGACGAGAACGGCGACCAGCTCCAGACCCTGAGCGACCTGATCACCGCCGGCCGCCTCACGGTGCCGACCGGCCGCCGCTACCCGCTCGCCGACGCCGCCCGGGCCCACCAGGACTTCGGCGCCGGCGGCCTGCGGGGCAAGGTCCTGCTCCTGCCGTGACCCACCCGCACCCGCACCCCGCCCCACTCCCCGAAGGAACCACCGCTTGACTTCCTCCCCCTCGTGACCGAGGGGGATTCCAACCCTCGCGGGTTGGGCTTTCTGCTTCACAGCCGACAGCCGACCTGGGGTTACCAGCGGAGGGACGGTGTGCCGCCCATCGGTCTTACATAAGCTCCACAGACCTGACGTCCCGCCAGCCCAGCGGTAGACCCGGCAGCTTGGCTATCGCCGACCGGGCACCACGAAGCTTACCACCCGTTCACATGCCCTGACTGTCAGTAGTGGCGCCGGTGGTCCGCCTTGACGGCGAAACACCGACTCCTGACCTGCTCCGCAGGGCGTCCGATCCTCCCCCGCAAGCGGGGGCACCCCCACCCCCGGCTGAACCCGGGGGTTCCTCGGAGGTATCAGATGACCACCACCCCGGGCACCGCCCCGGACACCCGCTCACCGGCCCACCGCATCACGGTGGCGGTGCCCGACGTCGCGCAGGCCACCGCCTTCCTCGCGGACCTGACCGGGCCCTCCACCGCGAGCCGGGACGGCGGGGCCGCCACCCTCGCGTTCTCCGCCGGCGTCGAGGTGCGGCTCGTCCCCACGGCGCCCGGCGGCGCTCCCGAGGCACCGCCCCGCCTGGTCGACATCGGCACCAACCACCTCTGCCTGCGGGTCGGCGACATCGAGGCGGCCGCCACCCACCTGGAGAAGCTCCCCGGCGTCGACGTCCTCGGCGACATCATCACCATCCCCGAGGGCCCGATCCGCGGGAACCGCTGGATCTACTTCCGCTCCCCGTGGGGCACCCTGTTCGAGCTGCAGCAGTGGCCCGAGGTCCCCGGGTACGCCGACACGACGGCCGAGCGGCTCCACCACGACCAGCGGCCGGCCGACGACGCCGCCCTGCCGACCCTGCTCGGCCTGGACCACTCCGGGTACAGCGTCCGAAGCCTCGACGCCACCATCGACCACCTGGTCGCCCACCACCGGGCCCGGGTCGTGCTGCGCACCGAGATCGCCGCCGGCCGGGACTTCATGCGCCGCCAGTTCGACCTCGACGTCGAGGGCACCTCGGCGATGGCCATGGTCGTCGTCGACGACGCCGTCAACCTCGAACTCTTCGAACACGGGATCCCCGGCCAGCTGCCGCCGCGCCCGCTGGACCGGATCGGCGGCAACCTGCTCGAACTCCACGCCGCGCCGCAGCCCGCCGCCACGGCCCACCACGCCCCCTTCGGGCTCACCCTCCCCCGGCCGGTGACCGGGTGAAATTCGGCATCAACCTGCCCAACTTCGGGCGCCAGATGACGCCCGAGGGCATGCTCACCTGGACCCGCGAGGCCGAGCGGCTGGGCTTCGACACCGTCCTGGTCTCCGACCACCTCGCGCTCACCGACGACGCCCACCGGCGCTCGCCCGCCCCGTTCTACGAGAGCCTCGCCACCCTCTCCTGGCTGGCCGGGCAGACCGAGCGCGTCCGGCTCGGCGCGGGCGTGCTGATCGCCTCGCACCGCCACCCCGTCGCGCTCGCCCGGGCCACCGCCACCATCGACCAGCTCAGCGGCGGCCGCCTGGTCGTGGGCGTCGGCGTCGGCTGGGCCCCGCGCGCCTTCAACGTCCTGGGCGTGGACTTCCACCGGCGCGGCGCGCTCACCGACCGGACCCTGGACGTCCTGGTCGAGGCCTGGACCTCCGACACCGTCGACTACGGCGGCCACCGGGTGCACACCGCGCCCCGGCCCGTCCAGACCCCGCACCCGCCGCTGTGGATCGGCGGCAACGGGCCGCGGGCGCTGGAGCGGGTCAACCGCGTCGGCACCGCCTGGCACCCGCTCCACCCCAGCCGGCAGCTCTGCGTCCAGGCCGGCCGGGCCCTCGCGGAGGGCAAGCAGTTCGCGCCGAGGATCTTCTTCCTCCCCACCACCGCCCCCGTCGACCCGGACTCCCGGCCGCTCGGCTACGGCACGCCCGACCAGATCCGCGCCGACATCGCCCTGCTCCGCGACAGCGGTGCCGACCACGTGATCCTCGACACCGACCCCGGCGACCAGCGCCTGCGCCGGGGCTGGGAGCAGGACCTCGACCTGATCCGGCTCGCCGCCGACGTCCTGGAGATCCGATGACCGCCCCCGGCGCCGTGACGGCCCGCGCCCTGCTCTTCGACATGGACGGCACCCTGGTCGACTCCGCCGACTCCATCGACCGGGTCTGGCGGGAGTTCGCCGACCGGAACCGCCTCCCCCACGACACCGTGCTCGCCGCGCTGCCCGGCCGCACCGCGCAGGACATCGTCGCCGAGTGCCTGCCCACGGCCGACGGCCCCACCCTGGCCGCCGAGGTCGCCTGGATCCGGGACCGCGAGGAGGCCGGCGCCGACGCCGTCGCCGAGATCCCGGGCGCCCGCCGGCTGCTCACCTCCCTGCCCGCGCACGCCTGGGCCCTGGTCACCTCGGCCTCCCGCACCATGGCCGAACGCCGCCTCACCGCCGCCGGGCTGCCGCTGCCGGAGGTGGCCGTCTGCGCCGGCGACGTCCGGGCCGGCAAGCCCGACCCGGAGGGCTTCCTGGCCGCCGCCCGCCTGCTCGGCGTGGACATCGCCGACTGCCTCCTCTTCGAGGACTCCGCGCCCGGCCTGCTCGCCGCCCGGCGCTCCGGCGGCACCGCCGTCGCCGTCGCCGCCCCGGCCGACGAGCCGGCCCCGTACCGCGTCGACGACCTGACCGCCGTCACGGCGCACGTCCGGCGGGACGGCATCCGGGTGGAGATCCGGCCGTCCCGGGCGCAGGCCGAACCGGCGGCGGGGGTACGGCCGTGAGCCCCTCGGCCGTGAACCGCTCGGCGGTGGCCGGGGAGCGCGACGGGCGGGTGCGCACCGAGGTCGCCGTCGACCTCGGCGGCACCTGGCTGCGGATCCGGACCGGCGCCGGGGAGACGCTGCGGCTGCCCGCGCCCAGCGTCCTCAACCGGCCCGGCGAGGACCCGGCCGCACTCCTCGACCTGCTGGTCGAGACCCTGGCCGAGGCGGTGCCGCCGGACGCCCGGGTGGCGATGTCCTGCGGGGCCGCGGTGGACACCGGCGACGACCGGGCCCTGGCCTATGCCGTCCACCGCCAGGGCTGCGTCGCGCTGGTCGGCGACGACCCCGACCGGGCCGCCGAGCTG
>NZ_JBEXJK010000291.1:0-10372 GCF_040609095.1 Kitasatospora sp. NPDC004799 | reverse complement strand
CCCTGACCCCCGGCGCTCGGCCGCGCGGCTCCGTGGCCCCGGCGCTCGGGGGGGGGCCTCGGCGCGTTCCCGGGCCCCCGGGCCCGACCCGGCCCGGGGGCCCGCCGGAAAATGACGGTGTTATCGAATAGCGGCGCCGAGAAATCACACCGTTATGTAAAAGCACGGCCCCGGACCAGCCGGAAAGCAAACTCGGAGAAGACAATCGGACGGCCCCGGCCGCACGCTTGACGGCAGTGCAGAGTGTCGAGTCGGCGAAGGGATTCGCCGTCAATTCATCTCCATGGGTGGTGAATACGTGAGCAGTGAGCGGATCGCTATCGTGGGAATTGGCCTCCGTTACCCGGACGCCAATTCGGCGAGCGAACTGTGGGACAACGTACTGGGCGGCCGGCGGGCCTTCCGGCGACTGCCGGACGAGCGGATGAACCAGGCGGACTACTGGTCGGAGGACCGCAGCGCGCCCGACCGGCACTACACGAAAAAAGCCGCCGTCCTCCGGGACTACGCCTTCGACCGCATCAAGTACAGCGTCGCCGGAAGCACCTACCGGGCGACCGACCTGACGCACTGGCTGGCCCTCGACGTGGCCGCCGAGGCGCTCGCCGACGCCGGATTCCCGGACGGTTCGGGACTTCCCCACCAGAGCACCGGCGTGGTCGTCGGGAACAGCCTCACCGGGGAATTCTCGCGGGCCAACATCATGCGCCTGCGGTGGCCCTACGTGCGCCGCACGGTGGCCGCCGCGCTGACCGGCCAGGGCTGGTCCGACGCGGACGTCGCCAAGCTCCTCCAGGAGCTGGAGCCGCAGTACAAGGCGCCGTTCCCGGCCATCGACGAGGACTCGCTGGCCGGCGGCCTCGCCAACACCATCGCCGGCCGGATCTGCAACCACTTCGACCTGCGCGGCGGCGGCTACACGGTGGACGGCGCCTGCTCGTCCTCCCTGCTGTCCGTCGTCACGGCGGCCAAGGCGCTGGCCGACGGCGAGCTGGACGTGGCCGTGGCCGGCGGCGTCGACCTGTCGATCGACCCGTTCGAGGTGATCGGCTTCGCCAAGACCGGCGCGCTGGCCACCGGCGAGATGAAGGTCTACGACCGGGACTCCAACGGCTTCTGGCCCGGCGAGGGCTCCGGCATGCTCGTGCTGATGCGCGAGCGCGACGCGCTGGCCCAGGAGCGGCGGATCTACGCCAGCATCAGCGGCTGGGGCGTCTCCTCGGACGGCAAGGGCGGCATCACCCGGCCGGAGGCGAGCGGCCACCGGCTGGCGCTGACCCGCGCCTACCGGCGGGCCGGCTACGGCGTCGAGACGGTCTCGTACTTCGAGGGCCACGGCACCGGCACGGCGCTCGGCGACGCGACCGAGATCGAGGCGCTGTCCTCCGCGCGCCGCACCGCGGACCCGACGGCCCGTCCGGCCGCGCTGGGGACCGTCAAGGGGAACTTCGGGCACACCAAGGCCGCCGCCGGCGTCGCCGGCCTGATCAAGGCGACCCTCGCCGTGCACCACCAGGTGATCCCCCCGGCCACCGGCCACGTCGACCCGCACCCGGGCCTGCTCGGCGACGACGCGGCCATGTACGTCCCGCGCCAGGCCGAGCTCTGGCCGGCCGACCAGCCCGTCCGGGCCGGGGTGTCGGCCATGGGCTTCGGCGGGATCAACACCCACGTCACGCTCGCCCAGGCCCCCGGCGACACCCGGCGCGCGGCGATCGACGAGCGCACCCTCCAGTTGGTCGCCGGCCGCCAGGACGCCGAACTGCTGCTGCTGGACGGCCCGGACACGGCCGCGCTGCGCGCGGAACTGGCCCGGCTGCTGGAGCTGGTGCCCAAGCTGGCCCAGGCCGAACTCGCCGACCTGGCCGGCACGCTGGCCGACCGGCTGACCGGCGGCCCGGTGCGCGCCGCCGTCGTGGCGACCGGACCGGACGACGCCGTGCGCGGCCTCGAACGGCTGCTGGCCCTGCTCGACTCCGGCGCCCGGGAGGCGTTCTCGGCCGGTGACGGGGTCTTCCTCGGCCGCGCCCGCAGCGCCCCGCGGATCGCCTACCTCTTCCCGGGGCAGGGCTCCGGCCGCGGCGCCGTCGGCGCGATCCGGCGCCGGTTCGCCGCCGCGGAGGAGGTGTTCCGCGCGGCCGCCCTGCCCACCGGCGACGACCAGGTCGCCACCCAGGTCGCCCAGCCGCGCATCGTCACCGGCTCGCTGGCCGCCCTGCGGGTGCTGGACGCCTTCGGCATCCGCGCCGACACCGCCGTCGGCCACAGCCTCGGCGAACTGACCGCCCTGCACTGGGCGGGCGCGATGAGCGAGGAGCAGGTGGTGCGCCTGGCCACCGTCCGCGGCCAGGTGATGGCGCGGGCCAGCCGCGGCGGCGGCGCGATGGCCGGCCTGGCGGCCACCCCGGAGCAGGCCGCCCGGCTGTCCGCCGGGCAGGACGTGGTCGTCGCGGGCTACAACGGGCCCCGGCAGACCGTGCTCTCCGGCCCCGCCGAGGCGGTCGACGAGGTCTGCCGCCGGGCCGCGGCCGAGGGGATCACGGCGACCCGGCTGAACGTGTCGCACGCCTTCCACTCGCCGCTGGTCGAGCCGGCCGCGGTCGCGATGGCGGCCGAACTCGCGGAGTTCGACTTCCAACAGCCCGTGCGC
Source organism: Kitasatospora sp. NPDC004799 (assembly GCF_040609095.1). Lineage (NCBI taxonomy): Bacteria > Bacillati > Actinomycetota > Actinomycetes > Kitasatosporales > Streptomycetaceae > Kitasatospora > Kitasatospora sp. NPDC004799. The sequence goes on along the minus strand of NZ_JBEXJK010000291.1, from coordinate 7,722 downwards.
CCGATGGCCTCCACCGTCACCGGCCGGCTCCTGGACCCGACCGCCGACCTGCGGGAGGTGCTGCGCGAGCAGGTCCTGCTCCCGGTCCGCTTCCAGGAGGCCGCCACCGCGGCGGTCGCCGACGCGGACCTGGTCGTCGAGGTCGGCCCCGGCCGGGTGCTGTCCGGCCTGCTGGCGGAGATCGCCCCGGACGTCACCACCCTGGCGGTCGACACCGACAGCGCCTCGCTCGGCCCGCTGCTCCGGGTCGCCGGCGCCGCGTACGTGCTCGGCGCACCGCTGCGCACCGCGGCCCTGTTCGGCGACCGGCTGGTCCGGCCGCTGCCGGCGGACGGCGCGATGACCTTCCTGGCCAACCCCTGCGAGGCCGCCCCGGCCATCGACGCGGACCTGACGGTGCGGGAGAGCGCGGACGGCGGGCCGGCCCGCGACGGCCGGGCCGGACGGCCGGAGGCCGCGGACACCGGCGCCGACCGGGCCGACACCCTGGAGCTGCTGCGCCGGCTCGCCGCCGAGCGGGTCGAACTGCCGCTGGACTCCGTCACCGCGCGGACCCACCCGATGGACGACCTGCACCTGAGCTCCATCACCATCGGCCAGATCGTCAACGACGTCACCCGCGCGCTCGGCCAGCCCGTGCTCGCCGCCACGCCCAACTACGCGACCGTCAACCTGGGCGAGATCGCCGAGCTGATCGACCAGCTGGCGGACACCGCGCAGGACGGCGGCGAACCGGCCGGCGAGGTCGCCGGCGTGGCCCCCTGGGTACGGCCCTTCGCGGTCGAGCACGTGGAGGCCGAGCCGGCGGCCCGCCCGCAGCCCGGCCCCGCGGAGCGCGCCGGGCAGTGGACGGCGCACAGCACGCCCGGCCACCCGCTGGCCGAGCCGCTGCGCACCGCGCTGGCCGGCGCCGGCCTCGGGGACGGCGTGCTGCTCTGCCTCCCGGACGCGTGCGGACCGGACGAGGCGGAGCTCTTCCTGACCGCCGGTCGGGCCGTGCTGGCCGCCCCCGAGGGCACCCGGCTGGTCGTGGTCCAGCACCGGCTCGGCGCCGCCGGCCTGGCCAAGACCCTGCACCTGGAGCACCCGTTCGTCCCGGTCACGGTGGTCGAACTGCCCGACACCGCCCCCGAGGGCGCGGCCCGGGACGAGGCGGTGGCCCGGGTGGTCGCCGAGACGGCCGCCACGGCCGGCTTCGCCGAGGTCCGCTACCAGCCGGACGGGCGCCGGACCGTCCCGGTGCTCCGGCCGCTGCAGCTGCGCCCGGCACCGGAGGGCGCGTCCCCGCTGGACGACGGGGACGTCCTGCTGGTCACCGGCGGCGGCAAGGGCATCACCGCCGAGTGCGCCCTCGCGATGGCCAAGGACTCCGGGGCCGGCCTGGCCCTGATCGGCCGGGCCGACCCGGCCGCCGACGCCGAACTCGCCGGCAACCTCGCCCGGATGGAGGCCGCGGGCCTGCGCTACCGGTACGCCCGCGCCGACGTGACCTCGGCCGAGGAGGTCGCCGCGGCGGTCGCCGAGCTGGAGGCCGGGCTCGGCCCGGTCACCGCGGTGCTGCACGGCGCCGGCCGCAACCAGCCCGCCGCCCTGGACGCGCTGACCGCCGAGGACTTCCGGCAGACCCTGGCGCCCAAGACCGAGGGCCTGGAGGCGGTCCTGGCGGCCGTCGCACCGGAGCGCCTGAAGCTGCTGATCACCTTCGGCTCGATCATCGGCCGGGCCGGACTGCGCGGCGAGGCGCACTACGCCACCGCCAACGACTGGATGACCGAGCTGACCCTCCGCTTCCAGCAGCGGCACCCGCAGGCCCGGGCGCTCGCGCTGGAGTGGTCGGTCTGGTCCGGCGCGGGCATGGGCGAACGGCTCGGCGTCGTCGAGGCGCTGATCCGGGAGGGCATCACGCCGATCTCCACCGAGAACGGGATCCAGGTGCTCCGCGAGGTGCTCGCGGACCCCTCGGCCGGCCCGGTCCTGGTGGTGAGCGGACGGGCCGGCGGCCTGCCGACCCTGACCACCGCCCGGCGCGAACTGCCGCTGACCAGGTTCGTGGAGCGGGTGGTGGCGCACCACCCCGGCATCGAGCTGATCACCGAGACCGAGCTGACCGAGGGCGCCGACCCGTACCTGGCCGACCACCGGCTCCAGGACGACCTGCTCTTCCCGGCCGTGCTCGGCATGGAGGCGATGGCCCAGGTCGCCGCCGCGGTGAGCGGCCACCAGGGCCCGCCGCTGCTGGAGGACGTCGAGTTCCGGCGCCCCGTGGTGGTGCGCCCCGGCGGCTCGACCACCATCCGGATCGCGGCGCTGGTCCGGGACCCGGGGACGGTGGAGGTGGTGCTGCGCAGCGAGGGCACCGACTTCGCCGCCGACCACTTCCGGGCCACCCTGCGCTACCCGCGGCCCGAGCTGCCCGGCACGCCGGTGCCGGTCGAGTTCGGCTTGCCGGCCGTGCCGGTGGACCCGGTGACCGAGCTGTACGGCAGCGTGCTCTTCCAGGGCAAGCGGTTCCAGCGCCTGCTGGAGTACCGGCGGGCGAGCGCCCGGCACGCGCTGGCGGAGATCTCCACCACCGCCCAGGCGCCCTGGTTCGCGGCCTTCCTGCCGCAGGACCAGCAGCTGGCCGACCCCGGCACCCGGGACGCGATGATGCACGCCATCCAGTGCTGCGTGCCGGACGCCACGCTGCTGCCGCAGGGCATCGAGCGGCTCTGGCTCGCCGACCCGGCGGACCAGGACGCCGAGTACGTGGTGCTCGACGCGAGGGAGCGCTCGCAGGACGGGGACACCTACGTCTACGACCTCGACGTGCGCACCCCGGCCGGGAAGGTGGTCGAGCGCTGGGAGGGGCTGACCCTGGTCGCCGTCCGCAAGCGCGACGGCGCCGGACCGTGGGTGCCCGCGATGCTCGGCTCGTACCTGGAGCGCGGCCTGGAACGGGTGCTGGGCGGCAGCCGCGCGGTGGTCGTCGAGCCCGCGGCCAAGCCGGGCGAGGAGTCCTCGGCCGACGCCGGGGGCGCCGACGGCGACCGCCGGGCCCGGACCCGCACCGCCCTCGGCCGGGCGCTGGGCCGACCGGTGGAACTGCGCCACCGGCCGGACGGCAAGCCCGAGATCGCCGGCGCGCCCGAGCTGGACGGGATCACCGTGTCGGCCTCGCACGGCCCCGGACTGACCCTCGCGGTGGCCGGCCGGGGACGCCTCGGCTGCGACGTCGAGACCGTCCTGGAGCGGACCGCCGAGGACTGGGACGCGCTGCTGGGAAGCGGCCAACTCGCGCTGCGGGACCTGCTGGTGAGCGAGGCGGGCTGCAGCCCGGCGGTGGCCGGCACCAGGGTCTGGAGCGCGCTGGAATGCCTGCGCAAGTCCGGTGCGACCTCGCAGGCGCTGACCCTCGACCGGGTCCACCCGGGCGGCTGGGTCGTGCTGTCCGCCGGCGACGCGGCCGTCGCCACCTGGGTGACCACCGTCAACGACCGGACCGAGCCGGTGGTCTTCGCGGTCCTGGTCGGGAAGGAGAACTGATGTCGGCCTACTACGAGATCCGGCACACCGTCGGGTTCGAGGAGACCAACCTCGTCGGCAACGTCTACTACGTCAACTACCTGCGCTGGCAGGGGCGTTGCCGGGAGATGTTCCTCAAGGACAAGGCGCCGGGGGTGCTCGCCGAGCTGCAGGGCGACCTGAAGCTGTTCACCCTCAAGGTGGAGTGCGACTTCTTCGCCGAGATCACCTCGTTCGACGAGCTGTCGGTGCGGATGCGGCTGGAGGAGCTGACCCAGACCCAGATCCAGTTCAGCTTCGACTACCTGCGGATCGACGGCGAGCAGGAGAACCTGGTCGCCCGCGGCCGCCAGCGGATCGCGTGCATGCGCGGCCCGAACACGGCCACCGTCCCCGCCCGGGTGCCCGAGGAGCTGCGCCTGGCGCTGGCGCCGTACGCCGAGGGCCAGGCCGCGCGGGCGCTCGCGGCGGCGGCCGCTCCCGGCGGGCCGGTGCGGACGGGGCGGGCGCTGTGATCGGCAACGGCCCGTCCCCGGTCGGCACCGGGCGGCTGGGCGCGGTGCCGGCCGCTGACAACCGCGCCGTCCTGCCGGGTGCGCTGCGCGGGACGATGGCCCGCTTCGCCACCGGGGTCACGGTGCTGACCACGGGCGGCGAGTACGCCCACGGGATGACCGCCAACGCGTTCAGCTCGGTCTCCCTGGAGCCCCCGATGGTGCTGTGCTGCGTGGGCCGCTCCGCGACGATGCACGAGGCGATCACCGCGACCAGGTCCTTCGCGGTCACCGTGCTCGGCTCCGAACAGGAGCACCTGGCACGGTACTTCGCGAACAAGAGCAGGCCGGGCGGGGCCGCCCAGTTCGACGGTCTGGACTGGCAGCCCGGCCCGTTCACCGGGGCGCCGCTGCTGGCGGACTCGCTGGCCTGGCTGGAGTGCAAGCTCGCCGAGCAGTACGACGGCGGCGACCACTCCATCTTCCTCGGCGAGGTGCTCGCCTCGGAGTGGGCCGACGACCGGCAGGCGCTGCTGTTCTACGGCGGCGCCTTCCACCGGGGCGTCGGCGGGGCACCGGAACAGACCGGCTGAGCGGGAGGGACGACCCGATGTTGGTGAGCGTGACCGGCGGGACCGGCTTCCTCGGCCTCCACTCGGTCGCGGCGATGGTCCGCGACGGCCACCGGGTGCGCATGCTGGTGCGCGACCCGGCCGCCGCGGAACGCGCCCTCGGCCTGCTGGCGGTGGACCCGGGCGCCGTCGACCTGGTGGTCGGGGACGTGACCGACGAGGGCGGCGCGGCCCGGGCGGTGCGCGGCGCCGACGCCGTCCTGCACGCGGCCGCGGTGTACTCCTTCGACAGCCGGCGGAACGCGGAGATGCGCCGGACCAACGAACGGGGCACCGAGCTGGTGCTGGCCGCCGCCCGCCGGGCGGGCGCCGATCCGGTCATCCACGTCTCCAGCGTCGTCGCCCTGCTGCCGTCCCCCGGACGGCCGCTCGGGGAGCACTCCCCGGTCGGCCGTCCCCGGGACACGTACATGGCGACCAAGGCCGCGGCCGAGCGGATCGCGCGCGGCCACCAGCGGGACGGCGCGCCGGTGGTCATCAGCTACCCGCCCGCGCTGCTCGGCCCGCAGGACCCGGGGCCGGGCGACCAGAACGCCCGGCTGCGCAACGCCCTGCGCGGACTGATGCCGATCTGGCCGCTCGGCGGCTTCCCGGTCGGCGACGTCCGGGACACCGCGCGGCTGCACGCCCGGCTGCTGACCGCGCCGAGGGCGGGCGCCGACCGGCACTTCGGGCCCGGCCGGCACCTGCCCACCCGGCAGTACGTGCGGACCCTGCGGGAGGTCACCGGGCGGCGGCTGCCCGCGGCCTTCCTCCCGGCCCGGGCGATGCTGCCGGTCGGCGCCCTGGCCGGCCTGGTCCAGCGCTGCTGGCCCTGGCACATCCCGGCCGAGTACGGCGCCGTCTACACCTGCGCCTGCGCGGCCCCGGTCGACCCCGCCGCGAGCACCGGCGGGCTGACGCCGAGGCCGACGGCCGAGACCATGGCCGACACGGTGCGCTGGCTGTACGGGCAGGGCGCGCTGACGGCGGCCCAGGCCGGGCGGCTCGCCGGGGAGGGGAATGGCTGAGCCGCACCGGCCCGTACCGACGGCCGGTCGCGGGTGGACTCCGGTCCGCCCGCGGCCGGCCGTCGGCCGTTGCCGTCCTCGGGTCCGTCGAACCCCGGAGGGGGCGCCGTCCGTGCTACCGGCTGGGGACGGTCTTCGGCCGGCCCGGAGCACGGGACGAGGGAGGACAGCGATGGCCTGGTACCAGGGGGCGAGCCGGATCACGGTGACGGCGGTGGAGGGGCGCTTCCCGCAGCGGGCGGTGGTGAGCGTCCGGGGCGCCGCGCCGGTGGAGATCCCCGGTGAGGTCGGCGCCGTCCACGTCGTGCGGGCGGAGCGCTGGGAGCTCGAGCTGGAGCACCGGGACCAGGGCGGGTGGTGCCCCAACGTCCGCGCCGTGCAGGGCCGGTGGCAGGAGATCGGGGGCGTGCCGACGCAGGTCGTGCACAGCCGCAACCTCGACCGGGTGGGCGACCGCCAGGGCCGCAACCTGGTGCTGCGGATCGAGCGGCTCGCTCCGGGCGGGGACGCCCCCACCACCGTTCCCACCGCCCCCGCCGCGCAGCGGACCACCGCCGCCCACCGCGCCCCGGCGGCCCCGGCCGCGCCGCGCACCTCGGCCGGACCGGCGGCCGGCACCCCGGCCCCGGGCGGCGTCCGGACCACCACCTCGGGCTCCGGCGGCACCGCCTCGGGCGGCGCGAGTGCCCCGGCCGGCCCGGCCCGGACGGCCACCACGGCCGGCTCCTGGAACGGCTGACCGGGGCCGGGCCCGCCGCGGTGCCGTCAGGCCTCCTGCGCCGTCAGGCCGCGCCCGGGGCCGGGGCCGTCAGCGGGGCGAAGGTCTCCCGGAGGTCGACGACCGTGGTCGGGCCCTTCACCCAGGCGAGCGGGGCGTGGTGCACCCGGACCCCGGCCGGGGCCTGGAGCAGCGCCTCGCCGGCCGCGTTCCGCGGCCACTCCACCGAGCCGGTGGCGGTCCGGGCCGGGACGAGCCAGTAGTCGCCCCGGGCGTACTCGCCGTCCGGCCGGAAGTACACCTGGGCGCCGTCCTCCAGGTCGAGCCAGGCGCCCTCCCGGACCCGCAGGGCGCCGCCGGCCAGCGGGACGGCGTCCCGGCCGCGGGCCTCCCGGTGGTCCCAGCGGCGCAGGAAGGGGTGGCGCTCGGCCAGCCGCCCGACCTCCGGCCCCGGTTCGGCGGACAGCCGCACCCGGCGGCCCGGCAGGTCGGTCTCCTCCACCTGGAGCAGGTCCGCCGCCTCGTCGCGGCTGACCGACGCGCTGTCCGCGACCTCCACCCAGTCGCCGACCGAGAGGCTGAGCTTGTCGTCGTCGCCCAGCGTGGTGAGGTCCACCCAGACGCCCTCGATCGAGGCGATCGGCAGGACGACCGAGCCGTTCTCCCGGGACCACTTGAAGGTGGCGCCGCACTCGGCCGAGCCGCCCCGGTGGACCTCCACCCGGTACAGCTGGTTCTCCGGGCCCCGGTAGGCGGCCTCGGGATGGGCCAGGCACGGGTCCTCGTTCGCCCGCTCCGGCCGCCGGGCGCGCGCGGCCAGCCAGGAGGCGGCCCGCTCCTGCGGTTCGGCCCACGCGTCGAAGGCCTCCCGGACCCGGGACACCCCGCCGTCCGGCACGTTCAACTCGGCGGCGGGCAGGGCGAGCACCTGCCAGACCACCTTGGCCCGGGCGGCCGTGTCGGGCATCGCCGCCCCGAGCGCGACCTCGCGGATCTCCGGGTCCTCGACGGCGGTGACGCTGCGCTCCCAGACCTTCAGGTAGACCAGGAACGGGAACGCGGTGGGCAGCCGGTCGCCGGGGCGCTCCTGGTCCCGGTAGGCGTCCGGCTGATCCCAGTACGTCCAGACCGCGGGCTGCTGCCCGGCGGCGCTCTCGCCGCCCCCGTCGCCGCCGCCCTCGTCGGGCACGGCGAGGCCGGGCTCGGGCCGGTAGGCCTCGCAGAGGATGCCGTCCACGTAGTACCGGCCGCCGCCGATGGTGAGGTCGTCCGCGTTCTGGTTGCCCGGCTCGACGTCAAGGCACCCGCGCTGTACTGGCACGTCAAGGACAAGCAGGCGCTGCTGGACGAGATGGCGACCGAGA
>NZ_JBEXJK010000290.1:0-10419 GCF_040609095.1 Kitasatospora sp. NPDC004799 | reverse complement strand
CGCCCCACCCCCCCCCGCCGGCGGGTCCGGGCCGCGCAGGCCCCGGCGGCGCCGACCGGCGCGCAGGCCGGCGTCGTCCGGGAGTTCAGGCGGGCCTGGGAGGCGAAGGACCTCAAGTCGCTGATGGGCGTGCTGGACCCGGACGCCACCGTGATCGCCGACGGCGGCGGCCTGGTCGGCGCGCTGCTGCACCCGCTGACCGGGCGCGAGCGGATCGCCGCCGCCCACCTGGACTCGGACCGCTTCGCGCCCGGCATCACGCTGCTGGAGTGCACCGTCAACGGCCTGCCCGGCCTGGTCGCCAGGAAGGGCGGCGTCGTCGTCACGGTGTTCGCCTTCCGGATCGCCGAGGGCCTGATCACCCACATCTGGGCGGTGCGCAACCCGGAGAAGCTCCGGCCCTGGACGGAGAGCCGACCGAGGGGGAGCGCAGGCGCCCCGGCGTGAGACACGCGGCGTGAGGCGCCGGAGCGAGGCACACGGCGCGAGGCACGCGGGCTGAGGCGCCGGCGCGAGGTGCAGGCCTGCGGCGCGTGACGCCGTGCGCACTCCCCGCCCGTCGTGTCCACGCCCGTGCGCACACCACCGAACCCACCCCGGTGCGCCGATCGTCCAAAAACCGACCGATAAGGTGTTAATCCAACATTCATCCATGCCGCATAGCCTCCGGGGGCTAGCCTCATGCTGAACGTCATCGTCCGACCGGGAGGCGAAAGCCCCGTGCAAGGCACTGTCACCACACCAGGCGGCTCCACGGTGGCCGGGGGCCAGGGCGAAGCGTTCCTGCTCGTCGTGGACGACGAGCCCAACATCCGCGAGCTGCTCTCCGCCTCGCTGCGCTTCTCCGGCTTCCGCGTGGCCTCCGCCGCCACCGGCACCGAGGCGCTCGAACTGGTCGCCGCCGAGCGCCCGGACCTGATCGTGCTGGACGTGATGCTGCCCGACCTCGACGGCTTCACCGTCGTCGAGAAGCTGCGCGAGCGCACCAGCCGCGGACAGATAGCCGGGCCGGCCCACGGCCACCCCGGCGACCACCTGCCGGTGCTCTTCCTCACCGCCAAGGACGGCGTCGGCGACAAGGTGCAGGGCCTGGCGGCTGGGGCGGACGACTACGTCACCAAGCCGTTCAGCCTGGAGGAGCTGATCGCCCGGATCCGCGCGATCCTGCGCCGGGCCGGCGGCCCCGCCGAGGACGGCCGGCTGGTCGTCGCCGACCTCAGCCTCGACCCGGTCGCCCACGAGGTCACCCGGGGCGGCACCCCGGTCTCGCTCTCCCCGACCGAGTTCAAGCTGCTGCACTACCTGATGGCCAACGTCGGCCGGGTGGTCTCCAAGACGCAGATCCTCGACCACGTCTGGGCCTACGACTTCGGCGGGGACCTCTCCATCGTCGAGTCCTACATCTCCTACCTGCGCCGCAAGCTCGACTCCGGCCCGGCGCACGGCCCCAAGCTGATCCACACCGTGCGCGGCATCGGCTACGCCCTGCGCCGTCCCCCGCAGGGCTGACCGGGCCGGCCCGTGCTCGCCCGGTTCTCCTCCCGGCTGTCGCTGCGCGCCCGGCTGCTGGTGCTCGCCCTCGCGCTGGTCACCACCGGGCTCGCGGTCAGCGACGCCTGCGTGCTCGGCACGGTGCGGAAGCAGCTGGTGCACCAGCTGGACGAGCAGCTCCAGCGGTACGGGCCGCCGCTCTCCCGCAAGCCCCCGGGCCAGCTCACCGCGCCGGTCGCCGGGCGGCCCGCCGTGGCCGGCCGGCGGGTCAGCCTGCCCAGCCAGTACCTGGTGCAGTACCTCTCCTCGGACGGCAAGGTCCAGGCGCTGATGCGCCAGCCCGTCTCGGACAGCGACCCGGCGCCCCAGCTGGCCGGACTGGACCCGACCCGGACCGCCCCCGACGTCCCCTTCGACCTGCCCGACCAGCGCGGCCGGCACAGCTGGCGGGTCCTGGTGCTGCCGCTCCAGGCGCCCCGCGGCCAGGCCGCCAACCCCAGCGCGTACGCCTCCCCGGCGGTCACCCCGACCCACGTCATGGTCGCGGTCTCCCGCGAGGACATCGACGCCACCCTCGACAAGCTGCGCACCTCCTTCCTGGCCATCGGCGGCGGCGTCCTGGTGCTGATCGCCGCGCTCGGCTTCTTCGCGGTACGGACCGGGCTGCGGCCGCTGCGCCGGATCGAGGAGGGCGCCGAGCGGATCGCGGCCGGCGAGCTGTCGCACCGGATGCCGGAGCTGTCCCCGGGCACCGAGGTCGGCCGGCTGTCGATCGCGCTCAACGGGATGCTCACCCAGATCGAGGCGGCCTTCGCGGCCCGCGCCGAGTCGGAGGCCCGGATGCGGAGCTTCGTCGCCGACGCCTCGCACGAGCTGCGCACCCCGCTGGCCGGCATCCGCGGCTTCGCCGAGCTGTACCGGATGGGCGCGCTGCCCACCGACGCCGACGTCAAGCGGACCATGACCCGGATCGAGAGCGAGGCCGACCGGATGGGCGCCCTGGTCGAGGACCTGCTGGTGCTCGCCCGGCTGGACGAGGAACGCCCGCTCGACCTCGCCCCGATGGACCTGCGCACCCTCGCCGCCGACGCGCTGCACGACCTCACCGCGCTCGACCCCAGCCGCCCGGTCGCGCTCACCGGCCCGGCCGGCACCGGCGCGCCCGGCGCGGCGCCCGTGGTCGGGGACGAGGCGCGGCTGCGGCAGGTGGTCACCAACCTGGTCGGCAACGCGGTCAAGCACACCCCGCCCGGCACCCCGGTCCGGATCGGGGTGGGCGCGGGCCCCGGCGGCATCTGCCTGCTGGAGGTCGCCGACTCCGGCCCGGGCCTCACCGAGGAGCAGGCCCGGCGGGTCTTCGACCGGTTCTTCCGGGTCGACCCCTCCCGCAGCCGCGACAACGGCGGCGGCGCCGGCCTCGGCCTCGCCATCGCCACCGCCCTCACCCGCGCCCACGGCGGCACCCTCACGCTCCGCACCGCCCCGGGCGAGGGCGCCACCTTCCGGGTCGAACTACCCCGCCAGCGCTGAAACCGGAATTTCCCGGCGGCGCGAATACCGGGAATCCGGACGTTCGGGACGTTCTTTCCCGCGGCTTTGTCGACTCGTCAATTTCCGGTCGAACCAGGAAGGTTCGACGCCGGTTTCCTTGCCGGAAACCGGCATGGAGCGTTAAGAAAACGTGTGCCTATGATCAGCGCTGCCCGGTCGTCAGGAATACTCCGGGCCAAGGGAAATGCTTTCCTTTCGACCCGAAAGGGGTCATTGTGAACCTCCGCCGTTCGCTGGTCTCGGCCGCTCTCGTCGCCGCCGTCGTCTCGCCCGCCGCCGTGTTCTCCGCCGTTCCCGCCTTCGCGGCCCCGGCCTCGACGGCGCAGACCGGGAGCGACAGCGGCTCGATCGCCGAACTGGAGCAGGCCGCCGCCGACGCTGCCAAGGCCTACCAGGCCGCCGTCGCCAACGAGGCCAAGGTGCAGGCCGAGCTCTCCGCGTTCCTCGACGACTCGCAGCCCTACCTGGGCGAGTACCAGGCGGCCCAGGCCGCCGCGGTGAAGGCCGCCGCGGCCAAGGACGCCGCCAACAAGGAGGCCGAGGAAGCCTCCCTGGCGTACGGTCACGCCGCGGAGGCGGACCTGCCCAAGGCCAAGGAGCGGATGCTCAAGGCGATCGCCGTCGCCAACGCCGCCATCGCCGCGGACGAGAAGGCCAAGGCCGCCGTCGCCGCCGCGCGGACCGCGCTGGACGACGCCAGGGTCGAGGCGTTCCGCCGGCTCCACGCCGCGGGCCAGGCCACCAAGGCCGCGGCCGCCGCCAAGGCCGCCGCCGACCAGGCCCTCGCCGACGCCCGGGCGGCCGCCGCCAAGCCGGTCGAGCAGCCGGCCGAGAAGCCCGCCGAGCAGCCGGCCGCCCAGCCGGCGCAGAAGCCCGCCGCCGTCACCCCGGTCTCCAACACCACCAAGACCAGCACCACCACGAACAAGTCGGCCGCCTCCACCACCGCGACCACCAGCCGGACCAGCACCACCCAGGCCACCACCGGCTCGGCCACCGAGCTCGCCGACACCGGCTCCAACCCGGCCACCCCGTACCTGGCCACCGGCGCCGGCCTGGCGATCAGCCTGGGCGCCGCCGCCCTCTACGTCTCCCGCCGCAAGCCGGCCACCGCCCGCTCCGGCTCCTGACCCACCCCGTTCGCGCCCGCTCGGGAGGAGGGCGCGACCACCCCGGAACCGCAGGACGGGCCCCGGCCCGTCCTGCGGTTCCGGCGTTCCCGGCCCCCAAACTCCCCGATCGGGTGAACCGACCGCCGTTCACCCACCCGGCCCTCCGGTCGTGTGCGACCGTCCTGCCGTTGCTTGTGCGGACTCGCGCGGGCTGATCACACTGGACGGGAAGTGGGGTGTTCCGATGAGCGCGGTTGCTGTTGAGGAGACCGGCGTGGACCTGGACCAGGCGCTGTGGGAGATGTGGAAGTCCATGGACGTCCCCGAGGGCGTCCATGTGGAGATCATCAAGGGGTTCGAGGTGTCACCCACCGGTAACAGCCGCCATGCGCGGGTGAACAGGCGGTTGCTCCGAGCCCTGTTCGGGTACCTCCAGGGATCCGGCTGGTCGCCGGGAAACGACTGCAACGTCATTCACGGGCTCAAGGTGTTCATTCCGGACGCGTACGTGGCTCCTGAGGACGACGAGGAGATCGAGCATCCCGACGGCCTGGGGCTGCTCGCTTCCGGAATCCCCCTCGTCGTCGAGACCGTCTCCCCCGGCGCCGAGAGCCGCCGCCGTGACCACGTCCTCAAGCGCCGCGCCTACGCCGCCGCGGGCATCCCGGTCTACGTGATCATCGACGACCACGACGACGGCGGCGCCGTGACCGTCCTCACCGGGCCGGACCCCGAGCACGGTGACTACGCCTCCTCCACCCGCGTCCCCTACGGCAAGGAGGCCGTGATCCCCGAGGGCCCCGCGAAGGGCTTCGTGATCGGCCCCGAGATCACCGGCGAGCGCCGGGGCTGACCGGGGCGGCGCGTCGTTCCGGCGGACCTCTCCGAGTGGCGGGCCGCACTGCTCTCCTCCGGGTGGCGCACGGTCGCGCCCGCGCCGCCCGTAGCACGCCTCTCCGGTCGGCGCGACCGGCTCGCGGGCCTGTCAAGCGCCGGTTCGGCCAACGACTTCCGGCCGTCCGCCCGGTCGTTCGTTGCCCGGCCCGCGGCGGATCCGCAGACTGGGCGGACCGCACCGCACACCGTGACGCAGCGCACAGCGCTGTCAACCCCACCCCACCTGCAGTTCCCTCGTAAGGATGGTGGATACTGGCCCTTGTGAACGTGTTCACGTTCACAAGCGGACAAGCCTGCGGGCTCGGGCAACGGTTCACGGCTAGAGATGAAGTCTGTCCGGAAGACGCCCGTCAGCACGCGGGCAGGTTGGGAGAGAGGGCGACGTGGAACTGGCAATCGCTCACGAGACCATCGCGCGATGGCAATTCGGCATCACCACCGTCTACCACTTCCTCTTCGTCCCGCTCACGATCAGCCTGGCCGCGATCGTGGCCGGGCTGGAGACCGCCTGGGTGCGGACGAACAAGGAGAAGTACTTCCACGCGACCAAGTTCTGGGGAAAGCTCTTCCTCATCAACATCGCGATGGGCGTGGTCACCGGCATCGTCCAGGAGTTCCAGTTCGGCATGAACTGGTCCGACTACTCCCGCTTCGTCGGTGACGTCTTCGGCGCTCCGCTCGCGATGGAGGCGCTGATCGCCTTCTTCTTCGAGTCCACCTTCATCGGCCTGTGGATCTTCGGCTGGGACAAGCTGCCGAAGAAGATCCACTGCGCCTGCATGTGGATGGTCGCACTGGGCACCGTGCTCTCCGCCTACTTCATCCTGGCCGCCAACTCCTGGATGCAGCACCCGGTCGGCTACGCGGTCGACCCGGTCACCGGCAAGGCCCAGCTGACCGACATCGCCGCGGTGCTGTTCCAGAACACCACCCTCACCGTCGTCTTCCACACCCTGACCGCGGCCTTCCTCACCGGCGCCGCCTTCATGGTCGGCATCTCCTCCTTCCACCTCTGGAAGGCCAAGCGCAAGCCGGAGGCGGCCGATCCCAGGAGGACCGCCGTGATGCGCACCTCGCTGCGGCTCGGCCTGGTGCTCGCGGTGGTCTTCGGCGCCGGCACCGCGCTCAGCGGCGACACCCTGGGCAAGGTCATGTTCGAGCAGCAGCCGATGAAGATGGCCGCCGCCGAGGCGCTGTGGGACACCCAGAAGCCGGCGCCGTTCTCGATCTTCGCGGTCGGCGACGTCAGCAAGGGCCACAACTCGGTCGCGCTGGAGGTCCCGGGGGTGCTGTCCTTCCTCGCCCACAACGACTTCAGCTCCTCCGTCCCCGGCATCAACGACACCGCCGCCGCCGAGGCCGCCGCGCACGGCGGGAACCCGAAGGACTACATCCCCAGCGTCTTCGTCACCTACTGGGGCTTCCGCTTCATGATCGGCTTCGGGATGACCTCCTTCCTGGCCGGTCTGATCGGCCTCTGGACCACCCGGCGGAAGCTCTTCCTGAACCCAGCGTTCCGCACCGGCGAGACCGAGGTGCTCCGGCTGATGCTCACTCCCGGGCGGGAGCTCAGCCCGCTGCTCACCAAGTGGAGCTGGCGGATCGGCATCCTGACCATGGGCTTCCCGCTGATCGCCAACAGCTTCGGCTGGATCTTCACCGAGATGGGCCGCCAGCCCTGGGCGGTCTTCGGCCTGATGACCACCTCCAGCGCGGTCTCCCCCAACGTGAGCGTCGGCACCCAGATCGGGGCGCTGGTCACCTTCACCACGCTCTACGCGATCCTCGCGGTGGTCGAGGTCCGGCTGCTGGTCAAGTACGCCAAGGCCGGCCCGGTGGTGACCGAGCAGCCGCCCACCAAGGACCCGTCGCTGCGCGGGCCGTCCTCGGACGAGGACGCCGACAAGCCGCTCGCCTTCGCGTACTGAAGCACGCCACAGCGGAACTGAGGATCTGACATGCAACTCCACGACGTCTGGTTCGTGCTGATCGCGGTCCTGTGGATCGGCTACTTCTTCCTGGAGGGCTTCGACTTCGGGATCGGCATCCTGACCAAGGCGCTGGCCCGCGACACCGCCGAACGGCGGGTGCTGATCAACACCATCGGCCCGGTCTGGGACGGCAACGAGGTCTGGCTGCTGACCGCCGGCGGCGCCACCTTCGCCGCCTTCCCGGACTGGTACGCGACGCTCTTCAGCGGCTTCTACATCCCGCTGCTGGTCATCCTGGTCTGCCTGATCATCCGGGGCGTGGCCTTCGAGTACCGGGCCAAGCGCGACGGCGCCCGCTGGCAGCGGAACTGGGAGGCGGCCATCTTCTGGACCTCCCTGCTGCCCGCCTTCCTGTGGGGCGTGGCCTTCGCCAACATCGTGCGCGGCGTCGACATCGACGCGCAGAAGAACTACGTCGGCGGCCTCGGGGACCTGCTGAACCCGTACGCGCTGCTCGGCGGCCTGGTGACGCTCAGCCTGTTCACCTTCCACGGCGCGGTGTTCGCCGCGCTCAAGACCGTCGGTGAGATCCGCGAGCGGGCCCGGAAGGCCGCCCTGCAGGTCGGGCTGGCCGCCGCCGTGCTGGCGCTGGTCTTCCTGGCCTGGACCCAGGCGGACAGCGGCAACGGCCGCAGCCTGGCCGCGCTGGTCGTCGCGGTGGCGGCCCTGGTCGGCGCCCTGGTGGCCAACCAACTCGGGCGCGAGGGCTGGGCGTTCGTGCTGTCCGGGGCGACGATCGTGGCCGCCGTCGCGATGCTCTTCCTGGCGCTGTTCCCGAACGTCATGCCCTCCACCCTGAACCCGGAGTGGAGCCTGACCGTGAGCAACGCGGCGTCCGCGCCGTACACGCTCAAGCTGATGACCGTCGTGGCGGCGGTCTTCACCCCGCTGGTGCTGCTCTACCAGGGCTGGACGTACTGGGTGTTCCGCAAGCGGATCGGCGTCCAGCACATCCCCGGGCACCAGCCGGCCGCGCCCGCCGCCCCGCTCGACCGGGCCTGACGCCGTGCGGCCGGTCGACCCCCGACTCCTCGGGTACGCCCGCACCACCAGGGCCTTCCTCGCCGGATCCGTGCTGCTCGGCGCGGTCGGCGCGGCCCTGGTGGCCGCCCAGGCGAGTCTGATCGCCGAGATCGTCGTCCGCGCCTTCCAGCGCGGGGCGACGCCCGGCGAGCTGACCACGCCGCTGCTGCTGCTCGCCCTGACGGCCGTCGGGCGCGGGCTGGTCGGCTGGCTCACCGAACTGACCGCGCACCGGTCCGTCGCCCGGGTGAAGTCCACCCTGCGGCGCCGGCTGCTCGACCACGCCACCGCGCTCGGCCCGTCCTACCTGGCGGGCCGGCGCACCGGCGAACTCACCACCCTCGCCACCCGCGGCGTCGACGCGCTGGACGACTACTTCGCCCGCTACCTGCCGCAGCTGGCGCTGGCCGTGGTCGTCCCGGTGATCGTGCTGCTGCGGATCGTCGGCGCCGACTTCACCTCGGCCGCGATCATCGGCGGGACGCTGCCGCTGATCCCGCTGTTCATGGTGCTGATCGGGATGGCCACCCAGTCCCGGATGGACCGGCAGTGGAACACCCTCGCCCGGCTCTCCCACCACTTCCTCGACGTGGTCGCCGGGCTGCCCACGCTCAAGGTGTTCAACCGGGCCCGCGGCCAGGCCGCCACCATCGCCCGGATCACCGCCGACTACCGCCGGGCCACCCTGCGCACCCTGCGGATCGCCTTCGTCTCCTCCTTCACCCTGGAGCTGCTCTCCACGCTGTCCGTCGCGCTGGTCGCCGTCACCATCGGCTTCCGGCTGGTGGACGGCACGCTCGACCTGGAGACCGGGCTGATGATCCTGGTGCTCGCCCCCGAGGTGTACTTCCCGATCCGCCAGGTCGGCGCGCTCTACCACTCCAGCGTCGAGGGGCTGACCGCCGCCGACGAGCTGTTCCGGGTGCTGGAGACCCCGCTGCCGGCCGCCGGGGCCACCCCGGCGCCGGACCTCGCGGGCGCCGTGATCGCCGCCGGCGGCCTGACCGTCCGGCACCCCGGGCGCACCGAGCCCGCCCTGGACGGCGCCGGGCTGACCCTGCGTCCGGGCTCCAGCACCGCGCTCACCGGCCCCAGCGGCGCCGGCAAGTCCACCCTGCTGGCCGTGCTGCTCGGCCTCACCGCCCCCGACGCCGGCACCGTCCGGATCACCGCCGCCGACGGCCGCTCGTACGACCTGGCCGAGCTGGAGCCGGAGAGCTGGCGGCGGCAGATCGCCTGGGTGCCGCAGCACCCGCACCTCTTCGCCGGGACGGTCGCCGAGAACCTGCGGCTCTACCGGCCGGAGGCCACCGAGGAGCAGCTGTGGACGGCGCTGCGGGCCGCGCACGCGCTCGACTTCGTGACCGACCTGGCCGCCGTGCTGGGGGAGGACGGCGCCGGGCTCTCCGCCGGGCAGCGCCAGCGCCTCGCCCTCGCCCGGGTGCTGCTCGCCGACGACCGGCCGCTGGTGCTGCTGGACGAGCCGACCGCCAACCTGGACGGCGCCTCCGAGGCGGCCGTGGTGGACGCCGTGCGGACGCTCGCCGTGGACCCGGCGCGCACCGTGCTGGTGGTCGCGCACCGACCGGCCCTGCTGGCGGTCGCGGAGGAGCGGGTCCGGCTGGCCGGCCCCCGGCCGGTGGTCGGCGCCCCGGTCACCCCGCTCGCCCACAGCGGGCTCCCGACGCCCGCCCCCGCCGACGCCGCCCCCGCCGCCGAGGAACCCGAGGGCGGCAGCACCCCCCGGCTGGCGCTCTCGATCCTGCTCGGCGCGCTCGCCCTCGGCTGCGCCGTCGCGCTGATGGCCACCTCCGGCTACCTGATCTCCCGGGCCTCCCAGATGCCCCCGGTGCTCCACCTGATGATGGCCGTCACCGCGGTACGGGCCTTCGGCATCGGCCGCAGCGTCTTCCGCTACGCCGAGCGGCTGGTCTCGCACGACGCGGTGCTGCGCACCCTCGGCACCCTGCGGGCCGCCGTCTACCGGCGGCTGGGCGCGCTCGCCCCGGCCGGGCTGCCCGCCTTCCGGCGCGGCGACCTGCTCTCCCGGCTGGTCGCCGACGTGGACGCGATCCAGGACCACTACCTGCGCTGGCGGCTGCCGGCCGCGGTGGCCGGCCTGGTCGGGCTGGCCTCGACGGCGGCGGTGGCCGCCTTCCTGCCCGCCGCCGGGCTGGTGCTCGGCCTCGGGCTGCTGCTCGCGGGCGCGCTGGTGCCCGAGGTGCGGATCGACCGCGAGAACGACGTCACGGTGATCGCGGCTGCCCCGGGACCTGCGCACCCTCAAGGACCTGCGGGCCGAACTGGCGGACTGGATCACCGTCTCCGAGACCGCCCCGAACCCCCGGCCCGGG
>NZ_JBEXJK010000289.1:0-10445 GCF_040609095.1 Kitasatospora sp. NPDC004799 | reverse complement strand
GGTTCGTCAACTTCCGCCGGGCCAAGCGCGCGGCGGCGACGGCCGCGGCGCAGCCCGCCCCGCAGCCGGGGGCGGCGCTGCTGCCGTACCTGTCGTTCGGCTCGGTGCTGTTCGCGCTGCTGGTGCCGGTGGCGGCGGCGCTGTACCTGCTGACGACGAGCGCCTGGTCGGCCGCCGAGCGGGCCTGGCTGTACCGGGACGGTACGCCGGTGCCGGCGGCCGCACTCACCGTCTAGGCCGGACGCGCCCCGGTCCGCGACGAACCGCCCGGCTCAGTGGCTCGGAGGCTCAGAAGTGGCGCAGCAGCTCGGGGAAGGCCCGGAGCCGCAGCGTCGCCTCGTCCGGGCCGAGTTCCGCGTACTCCAGCACCCAGGTGTGCTCGTGCGGGATGAAGACGGTGCGCAGGCCGGCCCGGCGGGCGGGGGCGATGTCGGACTTGGGCGAGTTGCCGATCATCCAGGTCCGGCCGGGGTCGAGGCCGAGGTCGGCGGTGAGCTGCCGGTAGGTGTCGACCGACTTCTCGGCGACGATGTGGATGCCGCGGAAGTGGTGGTCGATGGTGGACTCGGTCACCTTGCGCCGCTGTTCGCCCTGGTCGCCCTTGGTGAGCAGCAGCAGCTGGTGCCGGTCGGCGAGGGCGGCCAGGGTGTCGGCGACACCGGCGATCAGTTCGACGTTCCGGCTGGTCAGCGGGGTGAGCAGGGCGTCGATCCGGGCCTGCTCGTCCGCCGTCGGGGTGCGGCCGTTGAGCCGCTCCAGGCAGTCGGCGAGGCTCTGCCGGAAGACGGTGGCGCCGTAGCCGAGGGTGGCGGAGTTGACGGCCTCGATCTCGTTCAGCAGGGCCCTGGTGCGCTCCTGCTCGGCCGGGGCGGCGACCCAGTCCAGGAAGCCGTCGATGACCCGCTCGAAGAGGACGTTGTTCTCCCAGAGCGTGTCGTCGGCGTCGAAGATCAGGATCTGGTCGGTGTGCATCTGTGGTCTCCAGGGGGAATCGGGCCGCGGGAGGTCGGCTCGGAGAAAGTCAGGCGGGCGGCAGCACGCGGGCGGCGCGGTCGAGGGTCTCCCGGAGGTTCTCCTCGGTGGTCCGCCGCCCGGCCTCCTCGACGGTGAGCCACTCCAGCGGGGACGCCGGGTTCTCCGGCCGGGCCCGCTCCGGGGTGCCGGTGGCCAGCAGGAAGCGCAGGTCGGCGTGCTCGTGCGCCGGTTCGGCGGGCGAGGCGGGGACGGGCACCACGGCGAGGTGGACCAGGGCGGGGCCGGGCCAGGGGGTGAGGTCGGTCAGGCCGGTCTCCTCCACGCCCTCGCGCAGGGCGATGTCCAGCGGGCTGGTCTCCCCCGGGTCGCCGTGGCCGCCGACGTGCAACCAGGCCTGCTGGCGGACGTGCCAGCGCAGCAGGACCCGGCGGGTCGGCGGGTGGACGATCAGCGCGGAGGCGGTGAAGTGGAGCGGGAAGGTGCCCCGGTTCCAGGCGTCGGCGACGCCGAGGAGGCGGCGGGCCCGCTCGCGGTCGGCGGTCTCCGCCGGGCCGTACGGGCGGTGGTCGTCCAGCAGTCGGGCCAGGTCGGGGGTCTGTGACGGGCTGCCCGTGGTCACCATGGGTCTGCGCTCCTCGTTCCGCTCCGGGGCCGCGCGGACCGCGTCGACCGGCGTGCGGGAGCGGGCGATCGGGCCCCGGGGCTCGGGGTTCCGGCGAACCCGCGCAGCCTAGCCCGGGGCGCTCGGGCGGCCCCACCGGTTTTCGCCGGCGGGCGGGGTGGAGGGCGGGTCCACCGGGATGTTCCACCGGCGGCCACCTCCCGTACCGATGCCGTCCCGATGCCGTGCCGATCCCTTGCCGATGCCGTCCCGATCCCGCGCCGATGCCGTGCCGAGGACGGCGTACCGGCTGGTCCGGGCGTTTCCCCGGAGGCCGTAGCCTGTGGTGATCGTTTCGGGACAGGTGGAGGGATGTCGTCATGGTGGCTGCTCCGGCGCTCGCCGAGCTGCGCGAGGTGTGCCAGCCGCAGGCCAAGCTTCAGAGCCGCAACGGCGAGCACTGGGCGGGCCGGCTGTACATGCGGCGGATCTCGCTGCGGACCACCCGTCAGCTGGTGCGCACCTCGGTGTCGCCGAACACCCTCACCTGGGTGATGGTGGTGTGCGGGGTCGGCGGCGGCGCGGCCCTGCTGATCCCGGGCCTCACCGGTGCGGTGCTGGCCGTCGTGCTGTTCCAGCTGTTCCTGCTGTTCGACTGCGTGGACGGCGAAGTGGCGCGCTGGACGCGCCGGTTCAGCATGGCCGGGGTGTACGTGGACCGGCTCGGCGCCTACCTGGCGGATGCCGCGCTGATGATCGGTGCGGGCGTACGGGCGGCGCGCGGCGGGTCGGAGCTGTGGGTGTCGGCGGGGCTGGCGGCCGCGCTGGGCGTGGTGCTGCTCAAGGCCTCGACGGACCTGGTGGACGTGGCCCGGGCCCGCAGCGGGCAGCTCCCGGCGACCGAGGAGTCGACGCAGCCGCGCTCCCAGGGCATCGCGACGGCCCGCAGGATCGCCTCGGTGTTCAAGATCCACCGGGTGACGAACGGCATCGAGGCCTCGCTGGTGCTGCTGGCGGCGGCCGCGGTGGACGCCGGGCTCGGCCACCTGGACGCGACCCGGTGGACGCTCGCGGGCATCACGGTGATCACCTGGGGCATGGTGGTCGCGCACCTGGCGTCGATCCTGTCCTCCTCCCGGCTGCGCTGAGCGGCCCGCGCGCCGAGCACGCGTCTGGGCCCGGCGCGTGAACGGTCCCGCGCGGCGCCGAGGCGCCCCTCCCCCGCCCGGGGGAGGCCCCGGCGCCGAGCCCGCCACCGCGGCGATCCCGCGCCCTACCGGGCCTCCGCACCCTCCGCACCCTCCGCACCCTCCGTAAGGGCGTGCGCGGCGAGGACGGTGTCGAGCAGTCCGGGGAAGCGCCGCTCCAGGTCGACCGTGCGCAGGGCGGAGAAGCGCCGGTTGGCCTCCTCGCGCTGGCTGATCAGGCCGGACTCGCGCAGCACCTTGAAGTGATGGCTCAGGGTGGAGGGCGCGACGTCCACCGGGAAGGTGCCGCAGGCCCGCTCGGGCTCGGTGCGCAGGATGCGCACGATGGTCATCCGGGTGGGGTCGGAGAGCGCGTGCAGGACGTCGAAGAGGTCGATCTCCTCGGTCGCGGGGTGCATGAGCGCCGGTCGGCGGCGGGTGCTGCGGGGCATGGGTCGACCTCTCCGATCTGCGATGTTCGACATCCATGGAAACGGCGTGGTACCACTGACCACCGCACCAATTTCGTCGTTCGTCGAAAATCGTAGCCGAGGGGGCCCGACATGCGCGCACTGGTGATGACCGCACCCGGTGGATCCGAGAACTCGCAGGTCCAGGAGATCGCGACGCCGCACCCCGGACCGGGGCAGGTGGCGATCGACGTCTCCCACGCCGGGCTGAACTTCGTGGACGTGATGACCCGCCGCGGCGACGCCGCGTACGCCGCCGAGTGGCCGTACCGGCCCGGCAAGGAGGTCTCCGGTACGGTCCGCGAGCTGGGCGCGGGCGTCACCGGGCTGGCGGTGGGCGACCGCGTGGTCGCCGCGCCGGTCGGCGCCGGGCTGGCCGAGGTGGTGCTCGCCGAGGCCGCGCTCACCGTGCCGCTCCCCGCCGGGGTGGCGCTGCGCGAGGCAGCCGCCGTCCCGCTGGGCCTGGCCACCTCGCTCCTGCTGCTGACCGACGCCGGCCGCTTCACCGCCGGGGAGAGCGTCCTGGTGCACTCGGCGGGCGGCGGGATCGGCCACGCCGTCGCCCGGCTCGTCCCGCTGCTCGGCGGCGGGACGCTGATCGGCACGGTCGGCCGGCCGGAGAAGGCCGCGGCGGCGATCGCCTCCGGCTACCACCACGCCTTCGCCCGCGGCGACGAACCCGCCGAGGCGATCCGCGCCGCGAGCGGCGGCCGGGGCGTGGACCTGGTGCTCGACCCGCTGGGCACGGCGGCCCTCGACCTCGACCTCGCCGTGGCGGCGCCCGGCGCGCGGATCGTGCTGTTCGGCAACGCGAGCGGCGGCGCCGTCGCCGACCTGCCCCCGCTCAGCCGCCTGATGGCGGGCAACCTGACCGTCACCGGCTTCAGCCACCGCGGCCTGGCCGCCACCGCCCCCGAGCGCCTGGCCCGCGCCATCCGCCGGGTCCTCGACCTCGTCGCCGACGGCGAACTCGACCTGCCGGTCACCGAACTGCCCGGTCTGGACGCCGTCCCGGCCGCCCACGACGCCCTGCAGGAGGGTCGGGCGACCGGCAAGTACGTGGTGCGCGTCGGCGGCTGAACCCGGAGCCCGGGTGGACGGCAACGCGCCCTGCACGGGAAGTCGACTCGGCCGACTTCCCGTGCAGGGCGCGCTGTTTCGCCGGGCGGCTCTGCTCGCTGAGCCGCCGGCGGCCGAGGCGGAGGAGGAGGCCGAGCCGGCCCGACCGGTGGCGGTGGGGGCGGTACGGACGGAACGCTTCAGAGCCATGTGCATGACAGGCTACCTTTCGGCAGGGATGAGGGAGGGGGCGTCGCCCGCGACGACGCGTCAGCTCAGCGGCTTACCCGGGCACCAGGCGTCGCCCCAGGCCGTCGTCTGGATGCAGTTGTGGCCGCCGCTCGCAATGGAGGAGTCCGCCGGCGCCGCGCCGTCGAACACCGAGGCACCGGCCGGGACCGCCCCGCCCAACCAGGCGGCGACGCCCAGCGCGACCGCGGCCAGTGTCCGCGTCACGATTCCTCGCATGACGACAGCTCCCATCACTTCGGGGACAGTTCCACACGTTCCGGGCGTTTCCGCAGTTCCCGCGGCATCACCCGGCCCGTGATCGCCACCCTGCCAGTCGGCGGATGGCCACGGCATCCCCCACAAGGGATCATGAGCCTGCCTGGCAGCTTTAGGAGGCATGCGATGGACTCCGGGCCCCTCCCCGACCCGACCGTCGAGGTACCCGCACTCGACAGCGCGGCCGTCACGCTCTACCGGTGGACGGTCGTGCACGAGCGCCTCACCCCGGCGACCCTCGCGCAGGCGGCCTCGGAGACCGACCTGAGCCTGCCGGAGTGCGAGGCGGCCGTCCGGCAGCTCACCGCGGCCTGCCTCTTCCGGGAACTGCGCTCACCCGACGGCGGCCCCACCTCCTGGCAGCCCGTCAGCCCCCAGGCCGCGACCGCCCAGCTGCTCTCCGCCCGCGACACCGCCCTGCGCGCCCGGGAGGAGGCCCTGCGCGAGCAGCGGCGGCTCGTCCAGCAGCAGCGCGACGGCCTCGCCGCCCTGGTCCCCGTCTACCTCCAGGCCCGCCAGCACGCCTTCCCGCAGGGCACCATCGACCGCCTGCCCGACAAGTTCGCGGTGCGCTCGCTGCTCGCCGACGTGATCGACTCCTGCCGCAGCGAGGTGCTGGTCTCCAAGCACGGCGGCTCCTTCCCCCCGGCCGCCCTGCGCGAGGCGCTGCCGCGCGACCTGGCGCTGCTCGACCGGGGCGTCCGGATGCGGAGCCTCTACCAGCACGCGACCCGCTTCGACCAGCCCACCCGGGTGCACGCGGAGCGGCTCATCGGGGCCGGCGCCGAGATCCGGACGCTGCCGGAGGTGCTGCCGCAACTGATCATCGTGGACGGCTCGTTGGCCCTGCTGCCCGCCAGCTCCGGCGGCGCGCTGATCATCCGGGAGCCCGACCTGCTCTCCTACCTGCTGGCCGTCTTCGAACGGGACTGGGAGAACGCGACCCCGTTCGCCACCGGCCCGCAGGCCGCGCACGACGTCACCAAGACCATGAAGCAGAGCATCCTGGTGCTGCTCGCGAAGGGCCTCAAGGACGAGTCCATCGCCCGCCGGCTCGGCATCTCGCTGCGCACCTGCCGCCGCCACGTCTCCGACCTGCTGGACGGCCTCGGCGCGCACAGCCGCTTCCAGGCCGGCGTGGTCGCGGAACGGCTGGGCCTCACCTCGCACCCGGCGCCCGCCGCACCCACCACCGAGGCCGCCGGGGCCGCCGGAGCCGCCGGGGCCGCCGGGGCCGACACCGACGAGACCGCCCGGCCCGTACCGGCGGCGGCCTGCCCCGCGTGCGGCGGCCCGCTGCCGGCCCCCGTCCCCTCCCCCGACGGCCAGCGCCCCGGCGGCCGCCCGCCGCGCTACTGCTCGCCCCGCTGCCGCTCCCGCGCCTACCGGACCCGGCAGCGGGAACGCGAACAGGAACGGGACCGGGACCGGGCCGACGGCGTCACGTAACCCGCCTCCGGCGTCACGTAACCCACCGGCGCAGGTGCACCGGAAACCCGGCTGACGCTCCGCACCCGGTCTGCTTGACTCACCGCCATGAGCACCTCGAACGTCCTGCCGGTCCTGCGCACCCCCAACCGGTGGGTCGCCTACGACGCCGCCCAGCGGCTGCTGGGGATCACCGTGCACCGCCGCTCGACGGAGGCGCACGCCTACGCGGAGGAGCTCACGGCAGCGGAGGCCCGGCGGCTGTTCGAGGCCTTCCCCGACCAGGTCTACCCGGGCTCCGCCGGGCACGGCGTCGGGTACGACGAGACCCGGCGGCTGCTGGCCGCGGGCGATCCCCGGGTGGACGAACTGGCCCCGTTCTCCTTCCAGTCGGACGAACGCCCGGTCGGATCGATCGAGGAGCGGTTCCTCGGCCTCCTCGGCTCCTCGCCCGCCTCGCTGTCCTGGAGCGGCTTCGCCTGGCCCGCCGTCCCCGACCTCGGCCTGGACCTCCGCGCCAAGGACGCCGGCGTCCAGATCGCCCTCAACAGCCGCAACGTCGACTACGACCGGCCCTCGGACGACCACACGGTGTTCCTCCACTTCCGCGCGGGCGACGTCCGGCGCGCCGAGTGGCTGGCCCGGCACGTGGGGCTGGCGGCCGTCGGCCCGGCGGAGTCGGGCTGGTAGCCGCCCGGGCATAGCCCTGGGGCCGCCCGGCGTTGGGCCCGGCATGACCGAGATTCTGGTGATCGGCGCAACCGGCAGTGTGGGCAGGCACGTGGTGACCGCCCTGGCCGAAGAAGGCCACACGGTACGGGCGTTGGTGCGGGACCCGGCGAAGGCGGTGCTGCCCGCCGGGGTCGAGGCCGTCCGGGGCGACCTGACGGTGCCCGAGAGCCTGGCGCCGGCGCTGGCCGGCGGGGTGGAGGCGGTGTACCTGATGTGGCCGGGGCTGCCGGTGCAGCCCCGGGTGGTGGAACTGATCGCCCGGCACGCCCGGCGGGTCGTCTACCTGTCGGCGGACGTGCCGGACCTCGCCGACGACGAACCGGCCGCCGTCTTCCACCAGGAGATTGAACGGCTGATCCGGCACTCGGGCCTGAGCTGGACCTTCGTCCGGGCGATCGACTTCGCCGGCAACCTGCTGGCCTGGGCGGACCAGGTGCGCGAGGGCGTGGTCCGCTGGCCGTACGGGCGGGCGCGGCGCTCGCTGGTGCACGAGCGGGACATCGCCGACGTCGTGGTGCGGGCGCTCACCGAGGACGGGCACGACGGGGCGACGTACGTGGTCACCGGCCCGGAGTCGCTCGCGCACGCCGAGCTGGCCGGGATCATCGGCGAGGAGCTGGGCGTGGCGGTGCGCTGGGAGGAACTGCCGGTGGAGACGGCCCGCGAGCGGCTGACGGCGGCCTGGGGGAACGCGGCGTTCGTGGAGTCCCGGCTGCGCGCCTGGGAGTCGTTCACCCGCGAGCCGGAGCGGGTGACCGGCACCGTGCGGGAGGTGCTCGGGCGTCCGCCGCGCGACATCCGCAGCTGGGTGCGGGATCACGCGGCGGACTTCCGCTGAGTCCTGACGGCTGACCCCTGACGGCTGAGCCCTGAGCTGAGCCCTGAGCTGAGCCCTGACGGCGTCAGTACCGGACGGCCTTGACCACGACGGGGAGCAGGGTCCGGTCGGCCGGCTGCCGGCTGAAGGCGATCGGCTCGGCCGTGCCGTTCGGCGGGACGTCCTCGGCGCCGACGACGGAGCTGTCCACGGTCTGACCGCCGGCGTCGGTGAAGTCGACCTGGACGGCGTAGGAGGCCCGCTCGGTCCCCCGGTTCCGGATGGTGACGACCACGGCGTGCACGCCGCCGGTGTTCTGCCGGGCGATGCCGGTGACGGTGACGTCGCCCAGCGCGTTGCCGCCGTCCGTCACACCGCTGAGCACCGAGGCGGCCTTCTCCCTGGTCATCGCCTGCTGCGCCGAGACGGAGGCCTCGAAGGCGGAGGCCCTGGCGGCTTCGGCGGCGGAGGCCGACGCGGAGGCTTCCGAGGCCGAGGCGATCGCGGCCGACGCCGAGGCCAGCAGCGACTCCGCGGCGGAGGCGATCGCGGACGGCGGCTCGCCGGAGAAGGCGCCCGCCTCGGGCGCGGTGGCCGTGGGCGAGCCGGCCGCCGTGCCCGACGAGTCGCTGCCGCAGGCCGCGAGCACGGCGATGCCGGAGGCGGCCACGATCAGCGCGACCGTGCGCTGCGGCGTCCACCGGCCGTGGCCGGGGGGACTGTGGGGTTCACGCACCGGGAATCCCTCTCCTGGTCGGTGTCGGGCGGCCGAGGGCCCGTACGTCCCCATGCTTGGCGGCATCCCGCTCCGCAGCGACAGCGCGTGACCCGTCCGGGTGGGCGGGCCCGGACGCCGAAGGGTCCGCACCCCCAACGGGCCCGGCCCCCGAAGGACCCGCGCCCCGGACGGGGGCCGAGGAGGTCCTCAGCCCCCGATGGTCAGCACCGCCTTGCCGTGCAGCCGCCGCCCGAGCAGGGCGTCGACCGCCTCGGCCGCGTCGTCCCAGTCGCCGCGCCAGGTGATGCCGGGGTCCAGCTCGCCCGCCGCCACCCGGTGGGCGAGCCAGCCGAGGTCGCGGCCGAGGCCGGTGCAGCCGAGCAGGTAGAAGGAGACCACCGAGCGGTCGTGCCGGTTCGCGTCGCCGAACAGGGTGCCGAACGCGAAGTCCTCGCCCCGGCCGGAGCTGTGGCCGGTGGCGACCAGGGTGCCGCCGGGGCCCAGGGCCTCGTAGGCCTCGACCAGTTGGGGGCCGCCGACGACGTCGACCACGCCGTCGACCGGCCCGGCGACCTCCTTCGGCGAGGCGACCACCTCGTGGGCGCCGAGGCCGCGCAGCACGTCGCCGTTCCGGTCGGGCGAGCCGGTGGACGCGACCACGTGGGCGCCCGCCGCCCGGGCGAGCTGGACGGCGTAGCGGCCGACGCCGCCGGTGGCGCCGGTGACCAGGACGCTGCGGCCGAGCAGCGGGCCGACGCGGTGCAGCGCGCGCAGGGCGCTGAGGGCGGCGACCGGGATGGTGGCGAGGGCGGCGAGGTCCGCACCGACGGGTGCGGCGCCGATCAACCCGGTGTCCACCGCCCGCAGTTCGGCCCAGCCGCCGTCGGGCATCAGGGTGACCACCGGGGTCCCCTCGGCGGGGCCGGAGCCGTCGGCGGCGGCGCGTTCGACGATTCCGGCGGCATCCCAGCCGAGGACGGCACCGTCGGGGGCCGCGTCGAGGCCGAAGGCGACCTCGCCGTAGTTGAGCGAGGTCGCGGTGACCCGGACCAGCGCCTGGTGGGGCGCCGGTTCGGGGTCCGGGGCCGCACCGAGACGCAGGCCGCCGGGGGCCGAGCGGTCGACCAGGAGTGCGCGCATGGAGGATCCTCCCCAAGATTATGCCACTGAGTGGCATAAGCCTACAGGTGGCATTACGGCCCCGACTAGACTGGCCGCGATGACTCCCGAGAAGGCCACCGCCACGGCACCGGAGCGGGGCGCCGGACGGGCCCCCGAGGCGCCGGTCGCCGCGCTCCCGCTGCGCGAGCGCAAGAAGCTGCGCACCCGTCAGGCGCTGATCGACACCGCCCTGGAACTGTTCGGCGAGCACGGCTTCGACGGGGTGACGCTGGACCGGCTGTGCGAGGCCGTCGAGGTCTCCAAGCGGACCTTCTTCCGCGCGTTCTCCAGCAAGGAGGACGTCGCGATGGCGCCCACCCAGGACCTGTGGGCGGCGTTCCTGGACGTGCTGGAGAGCCGGCCGCCGGACGACGGCCGACTGCTGGCCCTCCTGGCGGGGACCCTCACCGAGGCGATCGACCGGATGCCGGCCGACGGCTGGGCCGAACGCGCCCTGGCCAGCCGCCGGTTGGCCGCCCGGACGCCGTCGATGGACGCCCACGGGCTGGCCTTCTGCGAGCGGACGACCCGGGAGGCGGTGTCGACGGTCACCCGCCGGTTCGCCCTCGACGGCCCCGCGGCCGTCGCCGCGCTGCACACCCGGCTGGCGGTGGACATGCTGGTCGCCGCGTTCCACCAGGCGATGGACGGCTGGGTGGCGCAGCCGTCCGGACACACCCGCGCCGACCTCGCGCGGCGGCTCCGGACGGCCTGCGCCGAACTGCCGGGCGCGCTAGTCGGTGCGCGGCTCGGTCGCGCCGGAGGCCGTCCGCAAGGAGCTGCTGGCAGA
>NZ_JBEXJK010000288.1:0-10479 GCF_040609095.1 Kitasatospora sp. NPDC004799 | reverse complement strand
TCCGCCGCGCACCCGTCAGCCCTCGCCGGCGTCCGGCCCCGGGACGCGGGCGGCCGGGCAGGCGCTGCGCAGCGGCCTCCGCCGGCCCGCGGGGTGTGACGCCCCGCCCTCGTCCCCTGGGGGTCAGGGGGTCGGGTGGCGCAGGGCGACGGCGGTGCGGACGGTGGTGGCCTGGTGGGCGGCCTGGTGGGCGACGGGGAGCCAGACGGGGTCGAAGCGCTGCTGGTACTGGGCGCACCAGTCGCGCAGGAGGTGGTCGAGGCGGGCGGCCTCGCGGGCGGCCGGGGCGCCGGCGACGCGGACGGCGCGGCGCAGCAGGGCGGCGGCGCGGACCGGGACGCGGTGGGCCCACAGGTCGATGCCGGTGAGGCGGGCGCGGGTGATCGGGGTGCGCAGGAGGTCCGCTCCGCGCAGTTCCGGGTCCCATTCGTCGGCGAGTTGGTGCAGGGCGGCGAGCGGGGTGCGGGCGGCGCGCAGCAGGGGGGTGTCGGGGTTGCGCACGTGGGGCAGGGCGCCGTCGAGGAGTGCGGTGAGGAGGGTGGCGCGGTGGCGCAGGCGGGCGGCGCAGGTGCTCAGGTACCGGCGGACGTCGTCGGCGGGGCGGGTGTCGCCGAGGTGGGCGCTGGTGAAGGCGGGGACTTCGACGAGGACGGTCTCGCCGCCGTGGCGTTGCGGGGCGAACCAGGTGCCGGTCCGGTGGCCGCCGTCCCGGTCGGGGGTGAGCATGCCGGTGGTGGTCTCCTGGTGGTCGATGTGGTGGGGGGCCATGAGGTAGAGGCCGGGGGCGGATTCGTGCAGGTGGAAGGTGTCGAAGGCGCCGGTTTCGACGGGGATGCCGTGGTAGGCGGCGGAGCGGGCGAAGGGGTGGGCGAGGGCGGTGGGGTCGCTGGTGGCCTGGACGAAGGTGCCGCCGACGTCGGTGCTGTGCAGGGAGAACTGGAGGGTGGGGCGCAGTTCGTCGACGAGGTCGAGGAGGGCGCGGCTCTCGGGGAGGTCGGAGTCGATGGCGGGGGCCCATTCGGGCTGGTCCTCGGCGGCGGGGCGGAAGTAGTGGTCGTAGTAGGCGCGCAGGGTGCGGGCGGTGCGGCTGCCGTCGGCGAGGTGGGCGCCGTCGGGGTCGAGGCAGAGCAGGAAGTGCCAGGTGAGGCCTGGGTGCGGGTGGGTGAGGGCGTGGTGGGCGAGGTGGAGGGTGGTGGCGCGGCCGGCGAACTCGTCGGCGTGGGCGCCGGCGACGACGAGCAGGTCGTGCGGGCCGTGGCCGACGGTGAGCAGGGTCAGGGGCCGGCCGGCGCGGGAGGTGCCGATGGTGCGCACCCGGCACAGGTCCGGTCGCTGGGCGGCCAACTGGTGGGCGGTGGTGGTGAGTTCGTCGAGGCTGGGGTAGTGGTCGTGGAGTCGGGCGGCGTCGGCCGCGGGGGTCGTCGTGTCGGTCACCTTCGGTTTCCTCCCCTGGTGGTCGTGGCAGTAGTTGTACCTGTCGCGCGCGGGCGCGGGCCGGGGAGGTACGGACCGGGGAGGTGCGGGCCGGGCCCGTCCGGCGCGGGGGGCTCGGACGGGCCCGGCAGCCGGGCGGTGCCGTCCCAGTCGTCGGGGTCGGCGACGGTGACGACGCCGAGGGCGCGGGTGAAGTCGCCGAGGTCCTGTCCGGCGAGTGAATGTGGGAGTCAGGCCGGCCCTGGTCTGGGCTTCTGCGGCTTCCGGTGCCTTCCGGTACCTGGCCCGAGCAGCTTGGGGGCCGGGCCGGTCACCGGGGGCTCCTGGCCTCCGGGGAACAGGAGGCGCTGGGCCTCTGCGCGGTTGGACGCCACCGCGTGGAACTCCCACAGGTGTCCGTTCCACCGTTCGATGGCCCTGGGCGCGTCCGGGTTCAGGTGCGCGCCCCTGGGTCCATGCTCAGGGGTGATGGGTACGGCGCGAAGTTCTCCGATCTTC
This sequence comes from Kitasatospora sp. NPDC004799, assembly GCF_040609095.1. Classification (NCBI taxonomy): domain Bacteria; kingdom Bacillati; phylum Actinomycetota; class Actinomycetes; order Kitasatosporales; family Streptomycetaceae; genus Kitasatospora; species Kitasatospora sp. NPDC004799. The sequence goes on along the minus strand of NZ_JBEXJK010000288.1, from coordinate 8,547 downwards.
GCGTCACGGCGCTCCGCCCATTCCGACAGCGGCTCGTCGTCCATCCTCGTGTTCCTCACGTTGGGGCCGGTGCCAGGGTACTGGGGGCGGCCCGGGGTGCGCGCGGTGCTCAGACGATGCGGTGTTCCCATCGGAGTTCGGGGTCGTCCCCGATCCAGTACGTGTGAGTCCTCTCGGTGATCCGGAGCTGCACGGCGGTGATGTCCGGGCTGCCGGCTGCCTGCCAGGCGAGGAGTGCCCGCTCGATGACGTCCCACAGGGCGAGGGGGCCTCCCTGGCGGACGGTCCACGTTTCGCCTTCGGCGATGAACTCGGCGAAGGACTCGCGATCCGGGTCGAAGAGGTGGAGAAGCTGTGCGCCGTCGTCCGTCGTGGCCCGGACGAGCTGAGCGCCGGGGGAGGCCAGCTGGGCGATGAAGGCCGGCATCCACTCGCCGAGGATCGTCGGCGGCACCTCGGCGGGCCGCTCGCTGTCGGGGTAGGCGGTGCGGGCGGACAGATCACCGGCGATCGGCACGGCGGCCTGGGACCGGGCCTGCATGAACGAGGAGCGGTCGACGATGCGGCCCTCGGCGGTGCCGTCGTCACTGACGACGACCTTGGCCAGGCCGGTTCCGTAGCCCCAGGAACCGACCGTCGTGAGGACGATCCCGCCCGGCTTGGTCTGGCGAATCCAGGTGTAGGGGATGCGGCTGACGGCGCAGGTGGCGATCACGCGATCGTACGGAGCGCGGCGCGGGTGCCCGAGGAGGCCGTCCCCGGTGACGGTCCAGGTGGAGAAGCCGACCGCTTCCAGCGCCGCGTCGGCGCGGGCCGCGACGTCCGGGTCCACCTCGACCGTCGTCACGTTGTCCTCGCCCAGGCGGTGACACATCAGGGCGGAGGAGTAGCCCGTGCCGGTGCCGATCTCAAGCACCCGGTGCCCGTCCTCCACGTCCAGGCGCTCGATCATGTCGACCACGGTGACGGGCATGGTGGACGACGACGTGGGCGAGCCGGTGACGGGCGCGGGCGACTGGTCGGCGGTCAGGTGGCCGTCGAGCTGGGTGGTCAGCGACTCGTCGCTGTAGGCGATCTCCGCCCATTCAGCCGGGTCGGTGCCCAGCGCGGTGGCGGGCCGCCAGCGGCCGCCCTCCATCGGCAGGAAGACCCCGGGGTTCAGGAACTCCTCGCGCGGGACGGCCTCGACGGCCGCGCGCCACTTCGGGGTCTTCAGGACGCCGGCCTTCTCCAGTCGGTCGGCGAGGGCACGCCGATGGGTCGCGGTGTCGGTCATGCGGTCTCTCCTCGTGTCAGCAGATCAGCGAATGCGGCGGACATCTCCAGACCGGTTTCCTGCTCCAGCCAGCCCCATTGGCCGTTCGGGTTCAGCTCCAGCCACCAGTAGTCGCCGGCCCGGTCGACGGCGAGGTCGAACGACCCCGAGGCCAGCCCGAAGTGGTCCAGGACGCCGTGGAGCGCCTTGTTCAGCGGGGCGGGCAGGTCCACCACCGTGTAGGAGAGCGCGGAGTAGTCCCTGCGCCAGTCCAGGAGGTCGCAGTCGATCCGCACGGCGAACGTGCGCCGGCCGACCATCAGCACGCGTACGTCGGCCGCCTTGTCGATGCGGGCCTGGAAGAGGTGCGGCGTCACCCGCACACTGTCATCGAGCTCGTCCGCGCGGACCGGTTCCGCCCATCCGGTGAGCTGCACGCCGTCGCGCTCATAGAGCGTCCACCGCAGGGTCTTGAAGATCACCTGGTCGTGGGCGGTGATGAACTGCCGCGCCTCGTCCGGGTCGTTGGTCACGATGGTCGGCGGCACGGTGAGGCCGAGCCGCTGGGCCGTCGCGAGCTGGGCGGGCTTGTAGTCGGCCGCCGCGTCGTTCACGGGGTGGTTCACCCACAGCGGCCCGTCCAGGGCGTACAGGGTGCCTGCGAGTCCGTAGCGAACCTGAGCGGCGGCGAACCGGGCGTCGTCGTCACCCAGGCCGGAGTTGTGGAAGGTGGGCCAGACGGGGCGGCGCCAGTACACCGCCCGAACGCGGGCCAGGTCAGCGATCCTCGACGGGGTACGAGCCTGCCCGACCACGGGGGCCGGGCAGGTTCCGAACCGAGCCGAGACCGTCAGCTCCCCGCCGATATCGGCGGGGTTGAACCTGACCACCGGCACATCACGCCGGTTCAGCTCCGTGATCACCATGTCAGCGGTAACGTCCTCCGCTTCGGTGACCACGAGAACCGGCCTCTCCTCGGTCGTCGGCATCAGTCCTGGGCGCTGTCCTGGTCGTGGCCCTGGTCGTTCTTCGAGTCCTGATTCGTGGTGGTGTTGGTCTCGGTCCCCTTGCTGGTGCCGTGCTTGCCCATCTCGACCACCAGGCCGGACCGGTCGCGGAACACGCCGAGCTGCGTCGGCCCGTCGATGCTGACCGAGGTGTACGGGAGGCGGGTGGCGGTCGGGTACGGCGCGAGGCGGCCGGCACCCCACGGGCGGACGGTCGTGGTGAGCTGTGCTTCGGTGATGGACACGAATACTCCTCACAGTGCGTTGATGCAGCTCGGCCACATGGCCGAGCCGGTGGTGCACGCTGCCAACGGTGCGTTGGCGATTCCTGGCGTGAAGGCCAGGAGAACCCGGCCCAGCGGAGGGCCTGCGGGGATCTCGGTCCGCTTGGGCTTCGTGGGTTGAGCCGGGTCCCTGTAGACGCGCTTCGCCGTACGTCGCTTCGGAGCCGCCACCGAGGGCTTCTCGGACTGCCCGGACTGTCTTTCCATGGCGACGCTCCCTCTCCGCCTCAGGACGCCTGGTGACGTTCAAAGACGGTAGGGAGCAGCGGGGCGCGCGGTCGATGAACTTGCTTGAGCTTGCTCGCATTCACCCGAGCGCGTTGATGGCTCCAGTGATGAGTGCTCTCGCCTCAGCACCGTAGACAGCGATGCTGGCCAGCTCGGAGAAGGCCTGGCCGTAGTCGGAAATCTCGGCCGGTTGGGTGATGGTGAGGTGCGCGGAGACGAGCTCGACGTTCACCTGTGCGTCGTCGTAGACGGTGAAGGACTCAACCGGCCAGCCGGCACCTCTGGTCGAACCGAGGGGAATCACCCCAAGACTCACCGACGGGAGGGAGCTGACGGTGATGAGATGGCCGAGTTGACCGACGAGGATGTCCGGAGTGCCGATGACGGTCCGCAGCACCCACTCCTCGATCAGAATGGCGAACCGGTGATCTCCTGTGTGCAGGACCTTCTGCCGCTCCATTCGCACGGCGACGGCGTCGTCCACATCGTTGGGGGTGCCGCGCAACGAAACGATCGTGGCCAGTACTTCGCGTGTGTAGGCCGCGGTCTGGAGCAGGCCGGGGATGACCCACGATTGGTACATCCGGAACCGTCGGGTGCGCTCGAACAGCGGGCGCACGGACTCCTGAGCCCGTTTGAGGCCTGCGCGCTCAAGACGCCGCCACTCGACGTACATTCCCTCGATGTTCCGAGCCGTCGCGATGAGGTCTGCTGCCTGATCCGGGACGCCGCAGATGGCGGTCCAGGCACGCAGGTCGGCCTCTGAGGGCATCACCCGGCCGCTCTGGATCTTGGAGCATTTCGATTCGTGCCACCCAGCAGCTTCGGCCAGCGCCCGCGCGCTGAGTCCGGAGTCTCGCCGGATATCGCGCAGACGCCGGCCGAGGGCCTGCTTGGCTTGCTGAACACTGGACGACGCGGCCACGATCAGCGCAGCCGGAAGTCCTCGTGCGGGACCGCCCGTTCCCAGACGGCCTCGAAAGCGGAGGTGCAGAGCTTCACGGTCTGCGCATCAGTGGTGACCTCGTCGTCCACGAAGTCGCCGTCGCCGCTGAAGTGATGAACCAGGAGAAGCTCTCCGTCGATCAACCAGAAGTCGTTGCCCGGAAGTGCCAGGCCGGTCGCCTGCCGACGGGGAAGCCACCTGACCTGCTCACCGGAGGCGACGTTCCGGAACGTGATCTCGTGCTCGAACCGGATGTACTCGCTCACCGGTTCCGAGACGACCCGCGCGCGCAGCACCTCGACGCCGCGGCTCGTGGTCTCCTCGATGAGCTGCGACCAGGGGCTCCACCACGACGGGCGGTCGGCAGGGTCGTCGCGCTGTCCGCTGAGCCAGCGGAGGAACAGGGGGTCGTCCCGCATGTATCCGTCGCGCATCTCCAGATGGAGAGCCGAGCGGGTACAGGTCCGCAGCAGCTCCTCAAGCGATGGGACCGCCGCCACCGTTCACCTCCGGGAAGAACTGCATCATGCGCCTGGGGAATTCGATCACCGTCTCGTTCCCGGGGATGTCCATCTGTGCGAGACGTTCCGAGTCGAGCACCTTCCAGCCCTGGAGGACGTAGTTGCCCGTCGCGTCGTCGAAGTAGACCGTCGGGGACTTGCCTTCGGGACTGTTGGGGTCCTGTCCGAGCTTGTGCAGTGCCATGGTGGCCTCCTGGCAGGTCGGAGTCGATCGCCTTGGACGATCTTGCCGAACAAGTCGCCGTTCGCACCATGAACTTGCTCGAACTTGCTCGCTCCGGCTCGGCAGGCGCGGACCGGGGAGGTGCGGGCCGGGCCCGTCCGGCGCGGGGGCGCGGACGGGCCCGGGGGCCGGACGGTGGGGCGTCAGTCGGTGAGGGGGCGGGTGTCGAGGCGGATGTGGTCGACGGCCCAGTACCAGTTGTTGCCGGCGTCGTACATGCGGAACCGGAGGGTGACCGCGCGGGCGCCGGCGGGGACGGCGAAGCTGCGGGTGATCCGGGTGTTCTGGGCGTCCTTGCCGGCGTTGTCGGTGCCGGTGGCGTCGGGGCCGTAGGCGAGCAGGCGGGTCTCGGTGCCGTTGTCGAAGACGGCGGTGACGGAGGCCTTCTGCGGGGCCTCCTGGCGGTAGTGGGAGTCGAAGGCGAGGTGGAGGGTGGTGGCGCCGGCCGGGAGGGCGACGGCGGGCGAGACCAGGGTGGAGTCGAAGACGCCCTTGCGGGAGGGGGAGCCGGTGTCGTCCCAGTCGTCGGGGTCGGCGACGGCGACGACGCCCAGGGCGCGGGTGAAGTTGCCGCGGTCCTGTCCGGCGGGGACGGACCACTCGCGCTTGGTGTGGAAGGTCCAGCCCTGGAGGCGGGGGGTGCCCTGGGGCATGGCGGGGGCGTTGACCACCGTCCAGCCGGTGGGGGCCTGGGCGGTCCAGCCGAGGACGCCGGCCTGCGGCTGGAGGGCGCCGGCCAGGGATTCGAAGTCCTCGTCGAGGAGGTGGCCGGTCATCACCGGGGCGGGGCGGGCGGCGAGTTCGCCGTCGGCGAGGGCGAAGCGGCCGTCGGCCTGGGCGCGGGCGGTGACCAGCAGGCGGTGGGTGGCGGCGGCGGGCAGTCGGGCGGGCGGGGTGAGCTGCCAGACGGCGGTGGCGCGGGCGCCGGCGGCGAGCTTCTCGGGCGGGGCGGTGACGGTGGTGGCGCTCCAGCCGGGCGGCAGCAGCGGCTGGGCCTCCAGGCGGGTGAGGGCGGTGGTGGCGGTGAGGGTGGCGGTGACGGTGGCGGGGCGGCCGGGCAGCAGGACGGGTTCGTCGATGGTGGCGGAGGCGGCGCCGAGGGCGAGGTCGACGGTGAGCGGGTCGGCGAGGCCGAGGGCCGGGTCGGTGACGGTGCGGTCGTCCCAGGGGAAGCGGCCGGCGATGCGGCGGCGGAAGGCGAGGTCGTCCTGGACGGTGACGGCGACGTCGTACCAGCCCTCGGGGCCGACGGCGAGGTTGACGGTGCGGTCGTCGCCGGGGCCGACGCGCACCTCGCGCAGGCCGTCGCCGTAGGCGAGGTCGCCGACCAGGAAGGTCCGGGCGGTGCGGGAGCGGTTGATGACGTCGACCTCCAGCACCTTGCCGTCGCGCTCCTCGGAGAGCGAGACCTCGTACGCGGAGGCGGTGTCGCCGCGCAGGTGCCACAAGGCGCCGTTGGGGCCGTGGACGCGCAGGTCGTAGCCGGCCGGGCCGACCTTCCAGACGTCGGACAGGCGGCTCCTGGCGGCGACGGTGTAGTGCCGGGGGGCTTCGCCGGGGGCGGGGTAGACGGCGAACACGGCGCCCTGGCGGCCCTGGTTGACGAGGTCGAGGGTCAGTTCGTCGCCCTTGAGCCGGGGCTTGACCTGCAGGTCGTAGGGGGCGGGGCGGGCGGAGCGGGTGCCGCGCTGCTGCTGGGGGAAGGTCTGCGGGCTGGGGACGGTGGGGGCGGGGAGCTTGCCGGTGTCGACGACCTTCTGGCGGTTGCCGCTGGTGTCGGGCAGCTGCGGCCAGGCGGGGTTGCGGCCGGAGAAGTCGAAGACGTTCGTCAGGTCGCCGCAGACGGCGCGCCGCCAGGAGCTGATGTTGGGTTCCTGGACGCCGAAGCGCTGTTCCAGGAAGCGCAGCACGGAGGTGTGGTCGTAGACGGTGGAGTCGACGACGCCGCCGCGGGTCCACGGTGAGACGACGACCATCGGCACGCGCACGCCCAGGCCCATCGGGTAGGGGCCGGAGACGAGGGTCTCGCCGGCCGGGAGGGTGGCGGACCAGGCGAGGGTGCCGTCGGCGGCCTTCACCCGGTACCTGCCGTCCTGGTCCACGACGCGGTGGTAGGTGGCGGAGCCCTTGGCGACGCGGACGACGACCTCGCCGTCGACCGGGACGTTGGACCTGCCCCGCCCGGCGGCCAGGGGCGGGACGGGCGGCAGCTGGTGGTCGAAGAAGCCGCCGTGCTCGTCGTAGTTGAGGATGAAGACGGTCTTCTGGAACACCTCGGGCTTGGCGGCGAGGGCGGACAGCAGCCGGGCGGTGAGGTGCTCGCCGTTCGGCGGCGCGTAGTTGGCGTGCTCGGACAGGGCGGCGGGGGCGACGATCCAGGAGACCTGCGGGAGGCGGTCGGCCTGGACGTCGGCGGTGAAGGCCTCGACCAGGGCGTCGCCCATGGCGAAGGGGTCGTTCTTCTTGGCCGGGTCGCCGACGGCGCGCAGGCCGCGCTCGTACAGCGGTTCGCCGGGCTTGGCCTTGACGAAGGGGGCGAACCAGGCGAGGGCGTTGTCGTCGAAGTTGTCGAGGGCCTGGTAGGTCTTCCAGCTGACGCCGGCCTGCTCCAGGCGCTCGGCGTAGGTGGTCCACTCGTAGCCGCCGGGGATCTCGGTGTTGTCGGTCACCGGGGTGTCGCGGACGGTGCCGCCGCTGGTGCCGGTCATCAGGTGGTCGCGGTTGGTGTTGGTGTTGCACTGCACGGAGGCGTAGTAGGCGTCGCAGACCGTGAACACCGAGGCGAGGGCGTGGTAGAAGGGCATGTCGGCGCTCTCGTAGTAGCCCTGGCCGAGCCAGCCGGAGGAGCGGCGGGTGACGGAGCCGTCGGCGCGGCCCTCGTTCCAGGCGTTCATCGAGTCGCCGTAGCCGAAGGCGGGCGCGCCCTGCTGGTAGGCGTTGGTGTGGGCGGCGTTCATCGCGAAGGGCAGCAGGTAGCCCTCCTTGCGGCTGGGGTCGGGCTGGTGGAACACCGAGCGGCCGTCGACGCCGCGGACGGCGGTGCGGTCGCCGAAGCCGCGGACGCCGGCGAGGGTGCCGAAGTAGTGGTCGAAGGCTCGGTTCTCCTGCATGAACACCACGACGTGCTGGATGTCGGCCAGCCGTCCGGGGCGGGCCGGGGCGGCGAGCGCCTGCCGGACGCTGAGCGGGAGGGCGGACAGCACCGCGGCCGCGGCCGCGCCGCCGAGGACGCTGCGGCGCGACAGTTCGGGCATCGGCTTCATGGGGGTGGGGCTCCTTGCTGACGGACCGCGGGGCCCCGGTACGGGGGCCGGGCCGGGCGGTTCGGACCTGACCCGTCAGGTTCTACGAGACCGAGGTGGACGCGGCCGTGGTGTCCGATGACGGGCCGGTGACCGGCAGGAGGCTCCGAGCTGTACAGACAACTTGACGTCAGTTGATCAAGGAATCGCGGGCCTGTCGCAGGGCCGGCCAGTGGTCGGCCGACGGTCCGCCGGCGGTCAGCCGCCGGTCAGCCGGTGGGCGTCGAACTCGGCCCAGATGGCCTTGCCCCGCTCGTGCGGCTCGGCGCCCCAGCGGTCGGCGGTGCGCTGCACGATGAACAGGCCGTGGCCGCCGGGCAGGGCCGGCTCGTGCGGCAGGCACAGGACGGGCAGGGCCGGGCTGCGGTCGCTGACCGCCACCCGCAGGCGCGTGCCGGTGGCGTCCAGGACCAGCTCCAACGGGCCGTCACCGTGCAGCATCGCGTTGGCCACCAGCTCCGCCACCAGCAGCACCACGTCCGCGCCGACGCCCTCGCGGGGGTCGGCGGGCGGGAACCAGTCGCCGACGGCCTCGGCGGTGAAGGCCCGGGCCCGGGCGACCGGCTTGGCCAGCCCCGCCAGGGGCAGCCGTCTGCGCTGGCCGCCGGGCGGCAGCGCCGGCCCGGCCCGGTGCGCGTCGCCGTCCAGGGTTCCCCGGCTCATCGTCATGTGAGGGCACCCTTCGGATCGACGGCGGTTCGCATGGTCGGTTTCCCGGCTCTCCTACGCCTGGTACCTCTGGCACTGGCCGGTGCTGACCATCGCCCAGGCCCGGTACGGC
>NZ_JBEXJK010000287.1:0-10481 GCF_040609095.1 Kitasatospora sp. NPDC004799 | reverse complement strand
GCCCGCCCCGCGCACCGCGCGCGGGGCGGGCCGCTGTCCCAGCCGCTGCGCCGTGTCCGCCTCCGAGAAGAGCAGGGCGCGCCGGGCTAGGCGGAGAGCGCCTCGCCGTCCTCCGGGGGCGCGCACGCGGCGGCCAGTTCGTCCATGGACAGGTCGAGCGCGAAGGCCAGCGCCGCGATGGTGAAGAAGGACGGCGTGGGCGCCCGGCCCGTCTCGATCTTCCGCAGCGTCTCCGCCGAGACGCCCGCCGCCGCCGCCACCTCGACCATGCTGCGCTCGCCGCGCGCCTCGCGCAGCAGCGCCCCGAAGCGCTCGCCGCGCTCACGCTCCCATGGGGTCAGCGGAGTCCTCACCATGGGCTCGATCCTAGGCCCTGAAGTCAAACCCGCGTCTGCGGTCCGGCGGCCGCCACCGCCGAGGTCGCCGCCAGCTCGCGGCTGGAGGCCTCCACCATGGCGCGCACCATCGCGTCCGCGGACGGCCCCGGGGCCCGGCACAGGGAGTCGAGGCGGTAGCCGTTCGGCGCGAGCCGCAGCAGGGTGTCGGCGATGTGGCGGCGCTGCCGGGTGAAGGCCGCGGGGTGGTCGTCGGCGGGCGCCGCCGCCGGTTCGTCCGCGGAGGTACCGGGGTGCTCCCCGGCGCCGACCGCGGACAGGACCGCCCGGAAGGTCTCGGCCTCGGACCGACCGAGCGCCGCCAGCGTGGCCGCCAGGTCGTCGGAGAGCGGTGCCCGGCGGATCCGGCGCGCTTCCTTGAGGTAGCGGTCGAGGACGAGGTGGAGGAACGAGCCGGCCGGCGGCGGGGCCGGGTCCATGGCGTCCAGGACGGCGCCGAGCCAGTCGACCATGCGCCGGCCCGCGAGCCCGAGTTCCTCCCAGCACTCGGACCGCAGGCTCTCGCCCAGGTAGCGGGCCTGTTCGAAGGCCTTGCGGCTCGGGGTCATGGGACTCGGGGCGTCCAGCGGGCCGTAGGCGTCCCGCGGCCGGGGAGCGCGCTGTTCGGCGAGGGAGCACAGCAGGGCCAGGTGGACGTAGACGTGGAAGGCCGCCATCGCGCGGTGGCTGTTCCACCGGTTGGTCCCCGCCGGCCGCTGGACGGGAACGACCCCGAACGCCTGCTGGAGGACCCGCGGGTCGCCTGCGCCCTGCTCCGGTACTCGAGCGGGATGATCCTCGCCTCGCGCCTGCCCGATTAGTCGATTCGTCGTCAGAAGGCCTTCGGCGACCGGTTGTCGACCATTCGGAGCCCCGCCGCATACTCCGCGGCGGGGCTCCGTCGTGCCCGCCCCCGCCGGACCCGGCCCGGTGACCATCCCCCAGCAACCGTGATACAAATACCGGTATAAGAATTGGATTCAGGGGAGAGCTGCACCATGGTCGAACTCAAGTCGGACGCCGGACTGGCCGCGATGCGCGAGGCGGGGCGGGTGGTGGCGCACGCGCTGGCGGCCGTCCGGGAGCAGGCGGCGGTCGGCGTGAGCCTGCTGGAGCTGGACGAGGTGGCGCGGGGCGTGCTCAAGGCGGCCGGGGCCTCCTCGCCGTTCCTCGGCTACCGCCCGGCCTTCGCTCCCGTCCCGTTCCCGGCGGTCATCTGCGCCTCGGTGAACGACGCCGTGGTGCACGGCATCCCGGACGGCTACCGGCTGCGCGACGGCGACCTGGTGAGCATCGACTGCGGCGCCCTGCTGGACGGCTGGGCCGGGGACGCGGCGGTCAGCTTCACCGTCGGCACCGCCCGTCCCGAGGACACCGCCCTGATCGAGACCACCCGGCGTGCCCTGGAGGCGGGCATCGCCGCCGCCGTGGTCGGCAACCGGACCGGGGACATCGCCCACGCCATCGGCACCGTGGCCCGGGCCGGCCGGTACGGCCTGCTGGACGGCTACGGCGGGCACGGCATCGGCCGCCGGATGCACGAGGACCCGCACGTGCCCAACGAGGGCCGCCCGGGCCGGGGTTACCCGCTGCGCCCCGGCCTGGTGCTGGCGATCGAGCCGATGCTGCTGGCCGGCGGCCGCGACGACCACCGCGCCGATCCGGACGGCTGGACCCTGCGCACCGTCGACGGCGGCCGGGCCGCCCACGTCGAGCACACCGTCGCCATCACCGAGGACGGCCCGCGCATCCTGACCCTGCCCTGAGCCTGGCCTGGCCCCCTGCCCTGGCCCTTGCCCTGAGCCGATCCGCGGGGCAGTCGGCCGGGCTAGGCTCGCAGCCATGATCAAAGCCGTGATGTTCGACTTCTCCGGGACCCTCTTCAGGGTCGTCTCCACCGCCGAGTGGCTGGCGGCGCACACCGCCGCCACCGGCCTCGCCCTGCCCGCCGGCGAGGCGGCCGAACTGGTGGCCCGGCTGGAGGAGTTCGGCGCCCTGCCCGGCGGCGTGCCGCCGCGCCGCATCCCGCCGGAGGTCCAGCAGGCCTGGGACACCAGGGACTTGACCCCCGAACTGCACCGCACCGCCTACACCGCGCTGGCCCGCGCCGCCGAGCCGCCCGCCGGTCTCGACGTGGACGCCCTCTACGACACCCACATCGCGCCGGCGAGCTGGCGCCCGTACCCGGACGCCGTCCCGGTGCTGCGCGAGCTGCGCCGCCGGGGCGTGCCGGTCGCGGTGGTGAGCAACGTCGGCTGGGACCTGCGTCCGATCTTCCGCGCGCACGGCCTGGACGAGCTGGTCGACGTCTACGTGCTGTCCTGCGAGGTGGGCGCCCAGAAGCCCGACCCGGCGATCTTCGAGGCCGCCTGCGAGCGGCTCGGCCTCGCCCCGGCCGACGTCCTGATGGTCGGCGACGACCTCGTCTGCGACGGCGGCGCGACCGCGCTCGGCTGCGGCTTCCACGCCGTCGAGCACCTGCCCGTCGACCGGCGCCCGGACGCCCTCACGGCGCTGCTGGGCGTCGTCCCGGGCTGAACCGGCTGTACCGGCTGAACCGGCTGACACAGAGGCAGTCCGCCCGGGCCGGGCGGCCCGGAAGGCCGCCCGGCCGGGGTGACGGAGGACACGCGGTGGGGCCCCGGCGGCCCGGAGTACCGTGCGGGGCATGAGTGATCAGGACTTCACCACGCACATCACCGTCCGCGGGTACGAGACCGACTCCCAGGGCCATCTCAACCAGGCGGTCTACCTCCAGTACGCCGAGCACGCCCGCTGGGAGTACCTCCGGGCGGCCGGGATCCGCCAGGCGGACCTGGTCGCCGCCGGGGTCGGCCCGGTGGTCCTGGAGACCACGGTCAAGTACCTGCGGGAGCTGCGCGCGGGCGACTCGGTGGAGGTCGGCTGCTCGTTCACCTGGCGGGACGGCAAGACCTTCCAGGTGGTGCAGCGGCTGGTCCGCGAGGACGGCGTGCTGGCCGCCGAGATCACCGGCGTCGGCGGCATCCTCGACCTGGCGGAGCGCAAGCTGGTCGCCGACCCGCGCGAGCCGCTGCGCACCCTGGCCGCCGACCCCGCCGTGCTCGGCCTCTGAGCCGAGCGGGCCCGGAGCCGAGGCCCCCACCACCCCCACCGTCCCACCACCCCCACCGCCCTCACCCTCCGCGGCCGGAGACCGCCGCCGAACGCGGTCTCCGCCCCTCCCCGGCAGCCGGGGGGATTTCCCCACCCCCGACCGGCCTGCTGTCCGGATGGGCCCAAGTCCCCCGCCACAGCAGACTCCTGGGCATGCCGAAGCCCACCCGCACCCTCACCGCCGCCGTCACCGCGGCCGCCGCCCTCGCCGTCACCGCGCTGAGCGCCCTGCCCGCCGGCGCGGCCGACACCTCGAAGCCGGGGCGCGACCGCCTCGCCTGGACGGACTGTCCGGGCGCCCCGGCCGACAGCCCCCAGCGCTGCGCCGACGTCACCGTCCCGCTGGACCACGCCGATCCGGACGGCCCCCGGATCACCGTCGCGATATCCCGGATCACCGCCGCCGACCCCCACCTGCGCCGCGGCGTCCTGCTCGCCGTCCCCGGCGGACCGGGCGGCTCCAGCATCGACCTCGTCAAGGGCATGGCCGGGCGCCTGCCGCAGTCCGTCCGCGACCGCTACGACGTGGTCGGCTTCGACCCGCGGGGCTTCGGCCGCTCCACCCCGGTCAGCTGCGGGCTGGACACCGCCGACCTGGCGATGGTCAAGCTGCGCCCCTGGCCGGCCGCCGACGGCTCGATCGACGAGAACCTGGCCACCGCCCGCCGGGTCGCCGAGACCTGCGCCCGCGCCGGCGGCCCGGTGCTGCGCAGCATCTCCACCGCCAACGAGGCCCGCGACATCGACAGCATCCGCCGCGCCCTCGGCGAGCGCCGGCTCTCCGTCTGGGGCACCTCGTACGGCACCTACGTGGGCGCCGTCTACACCACGATGTTCCCCGAGCGGACCGACCGGATCGTGCTGGACAGCAACGACGACCCGGACCCGTCCCGGGTCGGCCGCGGCTGGCTCGCCGCCTTCGGCCCGGGCGCCGAGGACCGCTTCCCGGACTTCGCGCGGTGGGCGTCCGCGCCGGGCAACCCGGACCGGGTCGCGGACACCCCCGAGGAGGTCCGCCCGCTCTTCCTCGACCTCGCCGCCCGGCTCGACCGGGCCCCGCTGCCCTGGCCGGGCGCCAACCCGGCGGAGCTGAACGGCAACGTGCTGCGCGAGACCCTGCTGGAGGGCCTCTACGCGGACGCCAGGTTCCCGGCCGTCGCGCGGCTGATGCTGGCCGGTCTCGGCCGGCGTGACCTGCCCAAGGCACCGGTGCTGGGCGAGCAGGCCCTGCAGGCCCTGCAGAACACCGTCGCGGTCTCGGTCGGCACCCTCTGCAACGACGTCCGGTGGCCCGCCGACCCGGCCGGCTACGCCAAGGCCGCCGCCGCCGAGCGCGCCGCCCGTCCGCTCACCGCCGGCATGCCGGTGAACGCGATGCCCTGCGCCTTCTGGCCGTTCGCCCCCGCCGAGCCGCCGGTGCGGGTGACCGACCGGGGCCCGGCGAACGTGCTGCTCACCCAGAACCTGCGCGACCCGGCCACCCCGTACGCGGGCGCGCTCAGGCTGCGCGCGGCGTTCGGCGACCGGGCCCGGATGGTGACGGTGGACTCGGGCGGCCACGACGTGTACCGGGCCAACGGGAACGCCTGCGGCGACGCGGTGGTGACGGACTACCTGGTCACCGGCCGGCGCCCGGCCCGGGACGTCCGCTGCCCGGCCGGCTGAGCCGGGGCGGGGGAGCGGTACGCGGGGCAGGCGGGGCAACGGGCCGTGGGCGAACGGCCCTTGCTCCGCCGTGCACGTCCGTTCGACCCTCGGGAATGAGTCGAATCCGTCGCGATTTTGTGACAATCCTTCACCAACACCCGCCCCCCACGGCCTGTTCGCGGCCGTAATGTTCGATCTATGTCACCGAAGAGCCGCATACCCGCCGCCTCGGACCCGGGCGACACCTGGGTGCCGCGCCCGAGGCGCCGCGAGACCCCGCTCGGCATCCTGGGCCACGCGGCCACCTTCCTCGGCGCCAGCGCGCTGGGCGGCGTGCTGCTGGCGGGCCTGATCCTCCCGGCGGCCGGGGCGGTCGGGCTCGGGGCGAAGAGCGGCGCCGAGGGCTTCGAGAGCATCCCGGACGACTTCAGGACCCCGCCGCTGACCCAGGCGACGCAGATCTTCGACGCCAAGGGCGGCCTGATCGCCAAGGTCTTCGAGCGCGACCGCACCGTCATACCCGCCGACCAGATGTCCCCGCTGATCCGCACCGCGCAGGTGGACATCGAGGACGCCCGCTTCTACGAGCACGGCGCCGTCGACCTCAAGGGCATCCTGCGGGCGATCACCAAGAACGCGGAGAGCGGGGCCGCCGTCCAGGGCGCCTCCACCCTGACCCAGCAGTACGTGAAGAACGTCAACGTGGAGAAGGCCGGCGACGACGCGGACGCGGTGCGCGAGGCGCAGCGCAAGACCCTCGGCCGCAAGATCCAGGAACTCCGCTACGCCATCAAGCTGGAGGAGGACCTGACCAAGGAGCAGATCCTCACCAACTACCTGAACATCACCTTCTACGGGCACCAGGCGTACGGCATCCAGGCCGCCTCCCAGCGCTACTTCAGCAAGGACGCCAAGGACCTCAGCCTGCCCGAGGCGGCGATGCTCGCCGGGCTGGTGCAGAACCCGTCCCAGTACGACCCGAAGCTGCACCCGGTGGCCGCCCAGAAGCGCCGCGACACCGTCATCGACAAGATGGTGGAGAACAAGCACATCACCGCGGAGCAGGCCAGGCAGGCGAAGGCCGCCCCGCTCGGCCTGAACTACAAGGACCCGCGCAACGGCTGCATCACCGCCCAGGCGGGCATGGGCTTCTTCTGCGACTACGTCCGCCACGTGGTCAAGCAGGACCCGGTGTTCGGCAAGAGCTCGGCGGAGCGCAAGAAGCTCTGGGACACCGGCGGCCTGAACATCTACACCACGCTGGACCCGGACAAGCAGGCCGCCGCCCAGAACGCCGTCTCCACCAAGGTGTACGTCACCGACCCGGTCTCGGCCGCGATGACGATGGTCGAGCCCGGCAGCGGCAAGATCCTGGCGATGGCGCAGACCCGCCCGTACGGCCTGGCCAAGGAGAAGAACGAGACCGTCGTCAACTACAACGTGGACGCGGCGATGGGCGGCGGCATCGGCTTCCAGCCCGGCTCCAACTTCAAGCCGATCGTGGCCGCCGCCGCCCTGGAGGCCGGTCTGCCGCCCACCCAGCGGTACGACTCGCCCAACCGGATGGACTGGCCGACGACGAAGACCTGCGACGGCACCTGGAAGAACCTCAACAAGGGCAAGAAGGACGGGAGCATCCCCAACGAGAGCCCGAGCGAGGTCGGCCCGTACGACCTCAAGCAGGCCATGGCGCTCTCCGTGAACACCTACTTCGTGCAGATGGAGCAGGAGATCGGCCTCTGCGCGGTCAAGCAGATGGCCAACAAGCTGGGCATGGAGGGCAAGGCCGACGGCTCGCCGCTGGAGGAGCTGCCCGGGCTCGGCCTCGGCACCCAGGAGGTCAGCCCGCTGACCATGGCCAACGTGTACGCGGCCTTCGCCGCCCGGGGCACCTACTGCGCGCCGCTGGCGATCAACCGGATCACCACCGTGGACGGCGCGGACGTCCCGGTGCCGCAGGCCCGGTGCGCCCCGGCGATGTCCGAGTCCACCGCCGACGTGATCAACAGCGTGCTGCTCGGGGTGACGGAGAAGGGCGGCACCGCGCGGGACCTCAACCTGGACGACCGCCGCCAGATCGCCGGCAAGACCGGGACCACCGACGAGAAGAAGTCGGCCTGGTTCACCGGCTACACCGGCAACCTGGCGGGCTCGGTCTGGCTGGGCAGCCCGGGCACCAAGGTGCCGATGCGCAACATCCGGATCGGCGGCAGGTACCAGGCCGAGGTCTTCGGCGCCACCGGCCCCGGGCCGATCTGGCAGCAGGCGATGAGCGACGCGGTCCGGGACATGCCGGAGCAGCCCTTCACCACCGTCTACATCCCGGACCCGCCCCGGCGGGACGCCGGCTGCACCACCCCCAGCGGCTCGACGGGCCCGGTCACCTGCACCGGCGCCCCGACCACCGGGGGCCAGGGGAACACCGGCCGGCCGCGCGGCACCGCGCCGACCGGCCCGACCGCCCCGAGCGGCCGCACCGGGCCGGCCGTCCCGCCCGACGCCACCGACCCCGGGGACCAGTGACCCTGGCGGCGGTCGCCCGGTGAACCCACGGCCCCGCATGAGTACGGGTACTCATGCGGGGCCGTGGCCCGTCGGCGGACGATGACCGCATGCCGCACAGCTTCCTCGGCGTCCCCGCCGTCCTCTGCCCCTCGATCGGCTACCTGGCCGGCTACCTGGTGATCGGCCTGGCCGCCGCCCACGAGCTGCGCGCCGAACCGCGTGCGGAGGCCGCGGCGGCGGTCGGGCCCGCGGCCGGGGCGGGCGCGGCGAGCGCCGTGCGGCAGTGGACGGCGGTGGTCTGGACGATGCCGGGCTACCTGCACGGGATGACCCTCAACCCGTTCCCGGACGGCACCGCGGCCCGCTTCCTGTCCGCCACCGCCCTCGGCGCGGCCGGCAACGCGGCCCTGCTGGTGCTCGGCGCGCACGCCCTCGGGCTGGGCTGAACGGCGGCTACCGCGCCTCCTCGGGCTGGGCTGAACAGCGGCTACCGCGCCTCGACCGGCTCGCCGCTGTCCTGGTCGAGGTTGAACACCCGCCGGTAGGAGTCGGTCACCACGGTGATCTGCGCGCGGCCGGTCCAGCTCGCCGTCACCAGCCGGGCGTCGCCCCGGCCCCGGCCGATGTCCGCCAGCGACCAGCGCCGGGCCGACCAGCCCGCACCGCTCTCCAGCAGCACCTGCCAGCGCTCGTCCGCCTTCGGCTCGGCGGCGTACGAGCGGTGCACCACGATCAGGGCGTGCTCGGCCCCGGCCGGGGCGTCCTCCCGGCTGCGGGTCTCGGCCGCCGACACCTTGTGCGCGGCCACCACGCCGAGCAGGAACACCACCCCGGCGGTCACCGTGACCGTGCGGGTGGCCGTCCGCACGGCGGTGCGCAGGTCGCCCAGCCAGGCGGCCGCGATCAGCGCCGCCAGGGCCCCGCCGAGCAGCAGCTCCGGCCGGTTGAGCAGGTCGGCGACCAGCATCCGCCCGCCCGAGCGGCTCTCCCACTGCCCCTCGGTGTAGAGCAGCACGGCGGCCAGACCGCCGGCCGCCAGCAGCCGGACCAGCACGCGCCTGGCCCGGGACGTCCGCCGCTTCGCCGTCCCCCGGCTCATCGTCCCCCCGTCCCCCCGTTCCCCCGTCGACACGGTCACAGCTCGGCGAGCAGCTCGCGGCCCTCCGGCCAGTCGCCCAGCCCGGAGTCGGAGTTGAGGTGCCCGTACGCGCCCGGCTCGACGTAGCGGGCGCCCCAGGCGGCGGCGAACGCGCGGGCCCGCTCGGTGGAGACCCACGGGTCGTCGGTGGAGGAGACCACGACGGCCGGGAAGGGGAACCGCTCCAGCGCCACCGGGCGGAAGCCCGTCAGCTCCGGGACCTCGGCGGTGTCGACGTCCGCCGGGGCCACCAGCAGCGCGCCCCGGACGGCGGCGGTCCGCTCGGCGGAGGCGGTGGCCACCCAGTGCGCCGCCGTCACGCAGCCCAGGCTGTGGGCGACCAGCACCACCGGCCCCTCGGCGGCGGCCTCGGCCACTGCCGCGTCCACCCGGGCCACCCAGTCCGGCCGGTCCGGGTGGTCCCAGTCCGCCTGCTCGACCCGGCGGAAGGACTCCGGCTCGGCCGCCTCCCAGCGGGTCTGCCAGTGCGCGGGGCCGGAGTTCTGGTAGCCGGGGAGGACGAGGTAGGTGGTGCGGTCGGACATGGGCTCCTCCGGAGCAGGACGGTCAATGAGCAGCAGGAGTCTAGGACGCGGGCCGTCGGCCCCCGCAGCCGGGCGGCCGACCGGCGCGCACTCCCCGCAACCGGCGCGCGCACGTCCGCATGCGCCGTTACGCGCCCGGTGCGCCCCGTTGCCAACGGTGTCCCGGTGCGGGAGGTTGGACCGGGCCCGGGCCGCCGCCGCCCGGCACCCGTACCCGACCTGAGGCTCGACCATGTGGAGGGATGTCGGCGATGACATCGAAGATCCTGCTCGTCACCGGGGACGCCGCCGAGTCACTGGAGGTGTTCTACCCGTACCAGCGGCTGCGCGAGGAGGGCTACCAGGTCGACATCGCGGCCCCGACCAGGAAGCGCCTCCAGTTCGTGGTGCACGACTTCGTCGAGGGGTTCGACACCTACACCGAGAAGCCCGGCTACACCTGGCCCGCCGACCTGGCCTTCGCCGAGGTCGAGCCGGCCGACTACGTGGCCCTGGTCATCCCGGGCGGCCGCGCCCCCGAGTACCTGCGCAACGACCCGGACGTGCAGCGGATCGCCCGGCACTTCTTCGCCGAGGCCAAGCCCGTCGCCCAGATCTGCCACGGGCCGCTCGTCACCGCCGCCGCCGGGGTGCTGGACGGCCGCCGCAGCTCCGCCTACCCGGCGCTGGCGCCGGACATCAAGGCGGCGGGCGCCGAGTTCGTGGACGGCGAGGCGGTGGTGGACGGCGTGGTCGTCTCGGCCCGCGCCTGGCCCGACCACCCGGCGTGGCTGCGGGCCTTCATCGAGGTCCTGCGCAAGCACGCCCCGGCCGCCTGACGCAGGTCCCGGCGCCGTTCCCGGAGCCGTACCCCGAGCCGTCTCGGGGTACGGCTCCGGGTTCGTTCCGGGTTCGTTGGGGGTCGGACACCGACCGGAGGCCGACGCCCGCCCGCCCGGGTGCCTGACACGGTGTCAGGAGCCGGGGCCGCACCCCGGTCGACCGCTCCCACGACCCCGACCAGGGAGGCCGGCATGGCCGACGCCCCGACCACTTCGAGCACTCCGACCACTTCGACCGCTCCGAGCACCTCGACGGCCGGACGCCGCAGGCCGGCCCTGCGCACCGCCGTGGCGGCCGCCGTCGGCGCGGGCCTGC
>NZ_JBEXJK010000286.1:0-10503 GCF_040609095.1 Kitasatospora sp. NPDC004799 | reverse complement strand
GGGACTTGGGGGGTCGGCTGTACAAGCTGGCGGGGGGGGGCGGGTGTGGGGGGGGGGGGGGGGGGGGGGGTGTGGTAAGTCGGCCGGTCCGACTTCCCACTCCGTGGGAGACACCGCGTCAGAGCTCGGTCCGGCGACGCCGGATGACCACCACGAGATCGACGGCGGCGAACAGGGTGAGCAGCCCGCAGGCCACGGCGAAGCCGGTGAGGGTGCCCCGGCCGGGTGCGCCGTAGGCGGGGGAGAGGGCCGCCCAGACGGCGAAGCCCGCCGTGGCCAGCGCGAACAGCGGCGTGAAGGTGAGTGAGAGCAGGTAGCGGAGCTTGAGGTCGCTGCGGGCGGTGGCCGGCTCGGTGCCGCTGCGCCACCGTCGCGGGGTGGTGGTGGGCATGCCGTTCACCTCCGGGCCGCGCGGGTCGGGCTACGATTCCAGCGTACGTCCGGGGAAGCGAGCCGGGGAGGCGCGATGTCGGGTTCGGGCGCGGTGGGGGCGGGTTCGGGGTCCGGTTCGCGGGACTCGAAGGGGGCCGGTTCGAGCGGATCGGGTTCGGGTTCGGGCCCGGACTCGGGGGCTGCGGGCCAGGACGGCGAGGGGTACGCGGGGCTGCGGGTCGAGCGGGCCCGGGAGCTGGCCCGGCGGCACGGCTGGGCGTCGGTCCGGGTGCTGGAGCCGGGGGACCTGATGACCATGGAGTACCGGCAGGGGCGGCTCAACCTCGCGGTGCGCGACGGGATCGTCGAGCGCAGCTGGGAGGGGTAGGTCGGGGGCTCCCGGGTCCGTCGCGGGTCGCGGTTCGGGTTCGTCGCGGGCCGGGGTCGGGGCTGGTCGGTCCGTCGCGGTTCACACTCGGGGCGGTGCGGGTTCAGCAGGGCAGGTGCCGGCGGGCGAAGCGCCGGTGGAGCCGCCGTTCGGCGGCGGCGACCAGGGGTTCCAGCAGCGGCAGGGAGAGCAGGACGAGCAGTCCGGCGGCCCAGCCGGCCAGGACGTCGGTGACCCAGTGGGTGCCCAGGTAGACGGTGGTCAGGCCGATCGAGCAGGCGGTGGCGGCGGCGATCAGCGCGCCGGTGCGCCGCCAGCGGACGGCGAGGTAGGCGAGCACGCCCCAGGTGACCACCGCGTTGGCGGTGTGGCCGGAGGGGAAGATGGTGCCGCCGGAGAAGAGCTCGGGCGAGCCGACGTACTGGGCGTAGTGCGGGCCGAGCCGGCCGGTGACGATCTTGACCGCCCCCACGGTGACGTTGAGCAACACCAGCGCGATGCCCATGACCAGCAGCGGACGCACCCGGCCGAGGCGGTGGGCCCGCCAGCCGAGCCAGAGGAAGGCGGCGATCGCGGAGGGGCCGCGCTGCCCGGCGACCACCCAGGTGTCGAGCAGCGGCTCCAGCCGGGGCCACCGCTCGTACGGGCGCAGGAGCCGGACGGACCAGTCGAGGTCGACCAGCGCGGTGTTGAGCAGGACCCCGGCCAGCACCAGCAGGTAGCCGGCGAGGGTGACGGCGAGCAGGGCGGCCTGTCGTCGGCCCATCGGCGGCCAGCCGGGTTCGCGGGGGTCGGGGCCGATCGGGGTGAGGGTGTGCCCGGCGGTGGTGGCGCGCTCCCGGTGGCCGGTGTCGACGGCACGGCGTTCCGGCCCCTGGCGCGGAAAGGGGGCGGGGGTACTTCTGGATTGCACGGGGTGACCTTACCCAGCCGGACAGGGCTATTCCGGTGGTAATTGTCATTTTCCCGTGAAATCGACAATTGGGTCGACCCGGGATGGTCCGGGGGGTGATTTCCGCTATTTCGGGATCGAAAGTCAGTGTGGTCGTCGAATGATTCTGCAAATGCCTCGGGTAAGGCAAACGGAGTGGGAGGCCGGGGTGCCCGGCTTCCCACTCCGTGGTAACCCTGTGTAGGTTCCGTGCTCAGTCGAGGGGGCCGCCCGCGACGTAGATCACCTGGCCGGAGACGAAGCCGGCGCCCTCGCTCGCGAGGAACGAGATGGTGTGGGCGACGTCCTCAGGCCGGCCGACCCGCTGGACCGGGATCTGAGAGGCCGCGGCCCGCTTGAAGTCTTCGAAGTCCATGCCGACCCGGGCGGCGGTGGCCGCTGTCATGTCCGTGGCGATGAAGCCGGGGGCCACCGCGTTGGCCGTGATGCCGAACTTGCCCAGCTCGATGGCCAAAGTCTTGGTGAAGCCCTGGAGACCGGCCTTGGCGGTCGAGTAGTTGGCCTGGCCGCGGTTGCCCTGGGCCGAGGACGAGGACAGGTTGACGATGCGGCCGAAACCGGCGTCGACCATGTGCTTCTGCACCGCGCGGGTCATCAGGAAGGCGCCGCGGAGGTGAACGTTCATGACCGTGTCCCAGTCGGACTCGGACATCTTGAAGAGCAGGTTGTCGCGGAGTACGCCCGCGTTGTTCACCAGGACGACCGGGGCGCCGAGCTCGGCGGCCACCCGGTCGACGGCGGCCTGGACCTGCTCGGCGTCCGAGACGTCGGCGCCGACGGCCAGCGCCGTGCCGCCGGCCGCGGTGATCCGGTCCACGGTCTCCTTGCCCGCCGCCTCGTCCAGGTCCAGGACGGCGACCGCGTAGCCGTCGGAGGCCAGTCGGACGGCGGTGGCGGCGCCCAGACCGCGGGCGGCGCCGGTGACGACCGCGACCCGGGGGGCGGTGCTCTGCTCGGTCATGCTCGCTCTCGTCTCTCTCGGGGGTTGCCTCCCGGGGAGAGCCCCCGGAGAGGGTGGCCACACCCTACCGGCGGGTAGGGAGGGCGGCCAGAGTGGAGAGACACCAGGTGACGGTGGGTAAGGACCGACCGGTCGGCTTTCTGCTGAGAACGCGTTACTGCAAGGCCTTCGCAGCGCGTAAATATGCCAATGTTGCCGAACCTGCGTCTACTATCCGCCCCTGCCTGCCAGCAAGGGCCCGCCGTTTGTATAGTGTCCGCCAGCAGCCACCGGCTGCACGGCTGGAGCGCCCTCCCTCATAGCTGGACGCCCACTCGCCGTTACTGCCCCACCCGGGTGTCCCACACACACCGGGTGTGACATCGGGACGGATACATGGTGCTGGGGGAGATCCCGACAACCCGCGTGTCCACGCGACTTCAGCAGTCGCCTGGACACCTCATTCGCGTGGCACAGCAGGTCCACACCCGCTTGTGGTCCGAACACGTCGGAGCCGATCTCACGGCTCCGCAGTTCGCCGTGCTGCTGGTCCTGGCCCTTGAACCGGGTGCGGACCAGCGGACGGTCGGCGAGCGGGCCTCGCTGGACAAGGCCACGATGGCGGAGATGGTCGCGCGGCTGGTCCGCCGCGGCCTGGTGCTGCGCAGGCGCGACCCGGCCGACGGCCGGCGCAAGCTGCTGGCGCTCTCGCAGAGCGGTGCCCAGGCGGTGCGCGAGGCCACCGGTGGTGTGGTCCGCGTGCAGCGCGTCCTGTTCGAGCCGCTCACGGCGGAGGAACAGGTCGAGATCGTCCGGGTGATGGCCAAGATAGCCAGGCTGGAGCCCGCGGCGGTCGCCGTCATCGCCGACGCGCGGCCGATACTGGACGCCCAGCGGGCGATCGGCTACCTGATCAGGGTGAGCCAGCAGGTGCACACCAAGCTCTGGTCGGAGCACGTGGGCGCCGAGCTGACGGCTCCGCAGTACGCGGTGCTGGACGCCCTGGAGCTGGAACCGGGCGCCGACCAGCGCACGGTCGGCGAGCTGGCCTCGCTGGACAAGGCCACGATGGCCGAGATGGTCAGCCGGCTGGTGCGCCGCGGTCTGGTGCAGCGCCGGCGCGACCCCTCGGACGGACGGCGCAACCTGCTCTCGCTCTCGCCGGCGGGACAGGACCTGCTGCACCGCTCGGCCGCTGGGGTGGCCGAGGTCCAGCGGCTGCTGCTGGCCCCGCTGGAGGAGAGCGAGCACGAGGCCGGGCTCGCGCTCATCGCGAAGGCGGCCAGGCTCTAGGTCAAGAGTTCGCCGCAGTAGCCAAAACGATTCGCCAAACGCCGGTGGTCCACAGCCATGGGCTCGGCGGATCGGGGTACGCCGAAGGCCGCCCGCTCCCTCGGGGCGCGGGCGGTCTTCGTACGACCGACTCTTGGCAGGGCCGGCCGTCAGGCGGTTCGGGCGGCCAGGCGCCGGAACTCCGGGCCGGGCGTCAGTTCCAGTCGAACTCCTGCGGGTCCGGGCCGATCCGCTTGCCGGTGGCCACGGCGGCGATCGCCGCGAGGTCCTCGGCGTCCAGCTCGAAGCCGGTGACGTCCAGGTTCTCGCGGATCCGGGACGGGGTGACCGACTTCGGGATCGCGATCACACCGCTCTGGAGGTGCCAGCGCAGCACCACCTGGGCGACCGTGCGGCCGTGCTTCTCGGCGGTCTTCACCAGCGCGGGCTCGGCGAGCAGCTCCTTGCCCTGGCCCAGCGGGCTCCACGCCTCGGTGGCGATGCCGTGCTCGGCGTGGAAGGCGCGCAGCTCCGTCTGGGGGAAGTACGGGTGCAGCTCGACCTGGTTCAGGACCGGGGCGACGGAGGCCTCGTCCAGCAGGCGGGTCAGCTGCTCGGTGCCGAAGTTGGAGACGCCGATGGACTTGACCCGGCCGTCCGCCTTCAGCTGCTCGAAGGCCTTCCAGATGTTCAGGTAGCTGTCGCCGTGCATCGGGCGCGGCCAGTGGATCAGGTACAGGTCGAGGTAGTCGAGGCCGAGCTTGGCCAGCGAGGCGTCGAACTCGCGCAGCACCGCGTCGCGGCCCTGGTCGCCGGACCAGTCGCGGGTGCCCGAGTTCCACAGCTTGGTGGTGACGTACAGGTCCGAGCGGGCCACGCCGCCCGCCAGCGCCTCGGCGATCGCCGCGCCGGTACCGGCCTCGTTCTCGTAGATGGCCGCGGTGTCGATGGAGCGGTAGCCCGCCTCGATCGCGGCGCGGACGGCCGGAGTGGCCTCGGCGTCCGGGACCTGCCACACGCCGAAGCCCAGCTGCGGGATCTGCGCGTCGTCGTTCAGCGTGACGGTGGGGATGGTGCTCACGGGAAGGGGTGCCCTCCTGATTGTCCTGTGGTTCCAGTGGGGGCAACTGGTGTCCCGGTGTGATTGTTCCCGCTGAACGGGCGAATCTTGAGTGAAGCTTTGCGGGGGTTTGCCCGGGGCGGCGGGCGGTCGGCGGTCGGGCGGGAACGGCCTGGTGGGGGGCGGTGCGGGGAGCACGGGGACCCGGCGTGCAGGGGGCGTGCGGGTACAGCGTGCGAGGGCGTGCGGGCCCGGTGGGTCGGCCGCGGGCGGACTGCGGGCGGCCCGCGGTGAAAAAACCTGTTGCGTGGATCACACGGAGGTTGGCAGGCTCGCGGCCATGACCTCCTGACTTCCGGTCCCTTCGTGGCCCATCCATCCGCGTCCGGTGCCTCCTCCGGGCGCATCGCCGCTGCCGCGCCGCCGCAGTGCCACCGCCGGCGCTGCCGCGCCGCGCGTCCACCGCCCGTCGGCTCGGGCCGCCCTGCCGTCCGCCGTCCCGCTGTTCGGCTGCTCGGCTGTCCGGCCGCCGCCCCTGCCGGGCGTACGTCGCCGAGGCGTTCCGTGCGCCCGTCCCCGTACTCCCGTAGCTCCCCCCGTACCCCTCTGTGCGCCCCTGCCTCCCTGCACCCGCGCACCGCTCGTATCGGAGTGTCATGCTGCTCACCCCCCTGCCGCTGGCCGACCCCGGCAGTCCCGACCTCTCCTCACCCTTGGCCTTCCTGCGCTGGCTGCAGCGCAGCCAGCGGCGCGGGCAACTGCTCGCCACCCTCTGGACGCTGATCGAGATGGGGTGTCAGGCCGCCCTGCCGGTGCCGCTCGGCTTCGGCGTCCAGGCCGCCGTGGACGGCGACGTCGGCGGGATCTGGCGGGCCGGCGGGCTGCTGCTCCTGCTGGGCGCGGGCGCCGCGCTCGGCACGGTGCTGGCGCACCGTCAGGCCGTCTGGAACTGGATCCACGCGGCCACCCACGTACGGCAGTTGGTGGCCCGGCAGGCCTCGCACCTGGGGGCCGGGCTGTCCCGCCGGATCGCCACCGGCGAGGTCGTCGCGGTCGGCAGCGGGGACGTCGAGCGGATCGGCTGGTACGTCGAACTGGTCGCCCGGGTGCGGTCCGCGGTGCTCGTCTGGCTGGGCGTCAGCTCGGCGGTGCTGGTGGTCGATCCGGTGCTCGGGATCGGGGTGCTGCTCGGCGTCCCGGTGCTGGCGGCCTCGGTCTGGCCGCTGATCGGTCCGTTCGAGCGGCGCTACGAGCAGCAGCGCGCCCTCGGCGGCAAGGCCACCGAGCTGGCGGCCGACACCGTCGCGGGGCTGCGGGTGCTGCGCGGCATCGGCGGCGAGGAGCTGTTCCTCGAGCGGTACCGCGAAGCCTCCCAGAAGGTCCGGGCGGCGGCCGTCCGCTCGGCCCGGATCTGGTCGCTGATGCAGGCGCAGCAGGTGCTGCTGCCCGGCCTGTTCGTGGTCGGCGTCACCTGGTACGGCGCCCGGCTGGTGGCCTCCGGCGAGCTCGCCGTCGGCACCCTGATCGCGGTGTTCGGCGCGACGGCCTTCCTGGCCGCCCCGCTGCGCATCCTGGGCGAGGCGGCGCACGCCTGGAGCGTGGCCCGGGTCTCCGCCGGGCGGGCCGTCCGGGTGCTCTCGCTCACCCGGACCACCGGCCCGGCCGAGGCCTCGCTGGCCGGGCCGGACAGGGCGGACCTGCACGACCCGGCGAGCGGGCTGACCGCGCGGGCCGGCGAGCTGACCGCGGTGGTCTGCGGGGACCCGGACTTCGCCGGGGCGCTGGCCGAGCGGCTCGGCGGCCACGTCCCGCTGGCCGAGGGCGAACGGGCCCAGGCCTCGGTGCGGCTCGGCGGCACGGAGCTGGACGCGGTGCCGCTGGCCGAGGCCAGGGCGGCGGTGCTGGTCCACGACAAGGAGCCGGTGCTGCTCTCCGGCACGCTGGCCGAGCTGTTCGACATCCCGTCCTCGGGGCGGGTCCCGGCCGCCGAGGCCCTGGCGGCGGCCCGGTCCGACGACGTGCTGGAGGCCCTGGTGGAGGGCTCGCCGGAGTGCGGGGGAGACCCGATGCGCGCCCGGATCACCGAACGCGGACGCTCGCTCTCCGGCGGGCAGCGCCAGCGGCTCGCCCTGGCCCGCGCCCTGCTGGCGGACCCGCCGGTGCTGGTGCTGGACGAGCCCACCAGCGCGGTGGACGCGCACACCGAGTCCAGGATCGCCGTCGGACTGCGGGACACCCGGGCGGGCCGCACCACCGTCGTGTTCGCGACCAGCCCGCTGCTGCTCGACCAGGCGGACCGGGTGGTGCTGCTGCAGGAGGGGCGGGTCGCCGCCGCCGGGCGGCACCGCGACCTGATGCGGACCGAGCCGGCCTACCGGGCCGTGGTCACCCGTGACGAGGAGGCGGCCCGTCCGGTGGGTGGGGCCGTATGAGGACCGCCGTCACCTTCCCTGCCACGCACGCGAGGAGTACGTCATGAAGCCTCCCCTCCAGGAGGAACACGAGCCGGCCGCCACCCTGCCGGTCGGCTCCCCGGCCGCCGTGCGCGGGTACCTATTGCTGCTCGCGCGGCGGCACCGCGGCGGGTTCTCCGCGGTGGTGTCGCTGCATTCGCTGGCCACGGTGGCCGGGCTGGTCGGGCCCTGGGTGCTCGGCAGCCTGGTCGAGTCGCTGGCCACCGACACCGCCGGGTCCACCATCGCGGTGGCGGTCGCCTGGTACCTGCTGGCGCTGGTGGCTCAGGCGGCGTTCACCGGTTGGTCGCGGCTGCGCGGCGCGGTGCTCGGCGAACGGGTGCTGGCCGACCTGCGCGAGGACTTCCTGGTCCGCTCGGTGGCCCTGCCGACCGGCGTGCTGGAGCGGGCGGGCACCGGGGACCTGGTCTCCCGGGGCACCACCGACGTCGACCGGCTGGACAAGTCGGTGCGCGAGGCGGTGCCCGAACTCGCCGTCGCCGTGGTGTCGTTGCTGCTGGTGATCGGCGCGCTGCTGGTCACCTCGCCGCTGCTCGCGCTGACCTCGCTGATCGGGCTGCCGCTGCTGCTGGTCAGCTCCCGCTGGTACTTCCGGCGCGCGCCGCAGTCCTACCGCAGCGAGTCGGCCGGGTACGCGGCGGTGAGCAACGTGCTGGCCGAGACGGTGGACGCCGGGCGGACGGTCGAGGCGCTGCGGCTGGGCGACCAGCGGGTCCGGCTGACCGACCGCAAGCTGGGCGAGTGGCTGGCCTGGGAGCGGTACACCATGTGGCTGCGCTCGGTCTGGTTCCCGACCATCGACGCCGTCTACACCTCGGCGGTGCTGGCCACCATGGTGCTCGGCGGGCTGTTCGCCGTCCGGGGCTGGATCACCGTGGGCCAGCTGACCACCGGCGTGCTCTACGCCCAGATGCTGACCGGCCCGGTGGACCTGATCCTGCGCTGGTACGACGAGCTCCAGATCGGCCAGGCCTCGCTGGCCCGGCTGGTCGGCGTGCGCGAGGTGCCCGAGCACGAGGGGGACGAGTCCGCCCGGCCGGACGGCCGTCGGGTCGAGGCGAAGGACGTCCGGTTCGGGTACCGCGAGGGCGCCGACGTCCTGCACGGGATCAGCCTGGACGTCGCCCCGGGCAGCCGGGTCGCGCTGGTCGGGCCGTCCGGCGCGGGCAAGTCCACCCTCGGCCGGCTGCTGGCCGGGATCTACGCCCCCGGCCGCGGCAGCGTGACCCTCGGCGGGGCGGCGCTGGCGCGGATGCCGGCCGAGCGGGTGCGCGCGGAGGTCGCCCTGGTCAACCAGGAGCACCACGTCTTCGTCGGCACCCTGCGGGACAATCTGCGGCTGGCGGCGCCCGACGCGGACGACACCGAGCTGCGGGCCGCGCTGGACGCGGTGGACGCCGGGGCCTGGGTGGACGCCCTGCCGGCGGGCCTGGACACCGAGGTCGGCTCCGGCGGTGCCTCGCTGACCCCGCCGCAGGCCCAGCAGCTGGCGCTGGCCCGGCTGGTGCTGGCCGATCCGCACACCCTGGTGCTGGACGAGGCCACCTCCCTGCTGGACCCGCGGGCCGCCCGCCACCTGGAGCGCTCGCTCTCCCGGGTGCTGGAGGGCCGGACGGTCATCGCCATCGCCCACCGGCTGCACACCGCCCACGACGCGGACGTGATCGCGGTGGTCGAGGACGGGCGGATCAGCGAGTACGGCAGCCACCCGGACCTGGTCGCGGCGGGCGGTCCGTACGCGGCGCTCTGGCGGTCCTGGCGGGACGAACGGTAGCGGGACGCCGGGGCGGGAGAGGTTTCAAGCCCCGGTTTCAACCCCGGTTTCAAACCCGTACGGGGCCGGATTGCCCCGTACGGGTTACTCCCTGGCCCGGAAGGGCGCGTAACCGGGCAAATCGGCCGACCGGCCCGCAGACTGCTCCGGTGACCAAGATTTCAGACGGGTCGTCCCGCTCCCCGCGCGGTGAGATCGGCGGGATTCCCACCCGCTACATCGGGATCGGCGCCATCGTCGTCCTCGCCGTGTGGTTCCTGTTCGCCAACCTCGACAAGGTGAAGATCCAGTTCTGGGTCTTCACCGTCACCGCGCCGCTCTGGATCGCGCTGCTGGCCACGCTGATCGCGGGCGTCGTGCTGGGCTGGCTGCTGAAGGGACGGCGCAGCAGGTGACCACCGCCCCCGGGCCGGGCCCGACCGGCGCCTCGGACTTCACCCCGCTGATCGAGATGCGCGGGGTCAACAAGCACTTCGGGGACCTGCACGTGCTGCAGGACATCGAGCTGACGGTGGGGCGCGGTGAGGTGGTCGTGGTCATCGGCCCGTCCGGCTCCGGCAAGTCCACCCTCTGCCGGGCGATCAACCGGCTGGAGCCGATCGAGAACGGCAGCATCCTGATCGACGGCCAGCCGCTGCCCGAGGAGGGCAAGGGGCTGGCCCGGCTGCGCGCCGAGGTCGGAATGGTGTTCCAGTCCTTCAACCTGTTCGCGCACAAGACCGTGCTACAGAACGTCTCGCTCGCGCAGATCAAGGTCCGCGGCCGGCGCAAGGCGGAGGCGGACGCCAAGTCCCGCGCGCTGCTGGAGCGGGTGGGCCTCGCCGACCAGGCCGCCAAGTACCCGGCGCAGCTCTCCGGCGGGCAGCAGCAGCGGGTCGCGATCGCCCGGGCGCTGGCGATGGACCCCAAGGCGCTGCTGTTCGACGAGCCCACCTCGGCGCTCGACCCCGAGATGATCAACGAGGTGCTGGACGTCATGCGCCAGCTCGCGAGCGAGGGCATGACGATGATCGTGGTCACCCACGAGATGGGGTTCGCCCGGGCCTCCGCGAACCGGGTGGTGTTCATGGCCGACGGCCGGATCGTCGAGGACCGCGCTCCGGAGGACTTCTTCAGCGCTCCCGAGAGCGATCGCGCCAAGGACTTCCTGTCCAAGATCCTGAAGCACTGAGGCGGCGCCGTGAACGATGAGACGACGCCCGCGGCCGCACCGACGACGGCGCCGGTGACGAGGCCCGGGGCGAAGGCCGTGGCGCGGCCCGGCGTGCGGC
>NZ_JBEXJK010000285.1:0-10664 GCF_040609095.1 Kitasatospora sp. NPDC004799 | reverse complement strand
GGCCGACGGCCAGAAGTACTGGGACACGCTTAAGCTCCGGCTCACCCGGGACAGCGGCCGCACCGGTGGTCGGCGGCCTCTCCCCCGCCTCCGGCCCGACCGCCGGCGGGACCCGGGTGAACGTGACCGGCGGCAACCTGACGTACGGGACGGTGGCCTTCGGCGGGGTGCCGGCCACCCACGTCTCCTGCGGCCCGTCCTTCTGCACGGCCACCGCCCCGGCGGGCGCCCAGGCCGGCCCGGTGGACGTCACCGTCACCACGGCGGGCGGGACCAGCGCGCCGGCGACGTACACCTACACGGCGTAGCGGCCGGCCGCGCGGGGCGTACCGCCCGCCCTCGGTGCCCGGGTTCGGCTGAACCCGGGCACCGCCGCGTTCCGGGCCCGTCCGACGGCGTCCGCCGACACTTCGACAGCGAGTTGAACACGTTCAAAAGATGGGTCTAGAGTCGTCCCGACGCAGGCGGGACAAGGCTCCGCCCGCATTTCGGCACGCTCGGCGTGCTCGGCATGGAGGTGGGCGAGATGAACGGCGACCCGGCGGTCATCCTTCGCAAGGTCCGACGATGGCTCTGGTCCTTCCTGGTCTGCCTGGTGCTCAGCGGACTGACCGCGTTCCCGCTGGAGACCGAGACCCGCTGGCTGGTCGACTTCGCCTCCGGCCCGGCCGCCCCGCTGAGCGACCGCGTCCCGGGCGCGATGGCCTGGCTCCAGCGGGTCCACACCGGCCTGGCCGAGACCAACGAGCGCTACCCCTTCCTGGCCTACGGCACCGACTGGCTGGCCTTCGCCCACCTGGTGATCGCCGCCGCCTTCCGGGGGCCGCTCAAGGACCCGGTCCGCAACATCTGGGTGATCCGCTGGGCCGTGCTCGCCTGCGGGGCCGTCATCCCGCTGGCGCTGATCTGCGGGCCGCTGCGCGGGATTCCGCTGGTATGGCGATTCATCGACATGTCGTTCGGGGTCTTCGGCGTCCTGCCGCTGCTGATCGTGCTGCGGGCGCTGCGACCGCTGGAGCGTTCCTACCGGGGACCGGCCACCGCCTGCTGAGCCCGGGCGCCCGCCGCCCGCGCAGGTCCCGGGGCGGCGCCGCCCCGGGGCGTGCGGGGTCAGGTGCACGCCCCGGCGCGTGCGGGGCGCCCCGGGTCACGGACAACGGCCTTCATCCGCAGGCCCTACCATCTGGCTCAACAGCTGCTGGGAGGCGGACGGGCGTGGCCGATGCGGTGATCGATCTCAATGCGGACCTCGGCGAGGGGTTCGGACGCTGGAGCCTGACCGACGACGAGGCCCTGCTGTCCGTCGTGACCAGCGCCAACGTCGCCTGCGGGTTCCACGCCGGGGATCCGTCGACGATGCGCCGGGTCTGCTCGCTGGCGGCCGAGCGAGGTGTCCGGATCGGCGCCCAGGTCTCCTACCACGACCTGCCCGGCTTCGGCCGCCGCGCGATGGACGTGCCCCCCGAGGAGCTCGCCGACGAGATCGCCTACCAGATCGGCGCCCTCCAGGTGTTCGCCCGCGCGGCCGGCTCCAAGGTCTGCTATGTCAAGCCGCACGGCGCCCTCTACAACCGGGTGGTCGGCGACTCCGAGCAGGCCGAGGCCGTGGTGGCCGGGGTGCTGCGGGCGGGGGCGGTCTGCGACGGGCCGCTGCCCGTGCTCGGCCTGCCGGGCTCGCTGCTGCTGGAGGTGGCCGAGGGCGTCGGGCTCCCGGTGGTCGCCGAGGCCTTCGCCGACCGCGCGTACACCCGCACCGGCACCCTCGTCCCGCGCCGCGAGCCGGACGCGGTGGTGCACGACCCCGAGTCGGTGATCACCCGCGCCGTCGGCATCGCCCGGGACGGCACGGTGGAGGCCGCCGGCGGCGAGCGGATCGCCGTCGAGGCCCGCTCGCTCTGCGTCCACGGCGACACCCCCGGCGCCGCCCAGCTCGCCTGGCGGATCCGCGGCGCCCTGGCCTCCGCCGGGGTCCGGGTGGAGGCCTTCACGTGACGGACCCGCGCCCGGCGGACCCGCGTGCGACAGCGGGGACGGTGCGCCGGGTCGGCGAGCGGGCACTGCTGGTCGAGCTGCCCGGGACGGCCGAGGTGGCGGCACTGTACGGCTGGCTGGCCGAGCGCCGGGAGGCGGGGGAACTCGGCGCGGTGGAGGAGCTGGTACCGGCCGCGCGCACCCTGCTGCTGGACGGCGTCGCGGACGTGGACGCGGTGGCGGCGCTGCTGCGCACCGCCCGTCCGACGGCGGCCGGGGCGGCGCACGGGCCGCTGGTGGAGGTCCCGACCGTGTACGACGGCGCCGACCTGGCCGAGGTCGCCGCGCTGTGGGGGGTGTCCGAGGAGGCCGCCGTCCGGATCCACGCCGCACCCGAGTACGTCGTCGCGTTCTGCGGCTTCGCCCCGGGCTTCGGCTACCTCACCGGCCTCCCGGCGCGGTTCGAGGTGCCGCGCCGGGCCACCCCGCGCAGCTCCGTCCCGGTCGGCTCGGTGGCCCTGGCCGGTCCGTACACCGGCGTCTACCCGCACCCCTCCCCCGGCGGCTGGCAGCTGATCGGCCACACGGCGCTCCTCCTCTGGGACGCGGACCGCGAGCCGCCGGCCCTGCTGGCCCCGGGCACCCGGGTCCGCTTCACCCCGGAACGGGCCTGAGGGGGGCCGGAGTTGAACGAGTTGGTGGTGGAGCGGCCGGGACCGCTGACCACGGTCCAGGACCTCGGGCGGCGCGGGGTCGCCCACCTCGGGGTGCCGAGGGCCGGGGCGCTGGACGGGCCGGCGCTGCGGGCGGCCAACCGGCTGGTGGGCAACGAACCCGGGGCCGCCGGGCTGGAGACCACGCTCGGCGGGGTCGCGCTGCGGGCCGTCGGACCGGTGCTGGTCGCCGTCACCGGTGCGCCCTCACCCGTCCGGGTGGACGGCCGGCCGGCCGCCTGGGGCGCGCCGGTCGTGGTGCCGGCCGGGTCGCTGGTCGAGGTGGGGGCGGCGACGGCCGGGGTCCGCGGGTACCTGGCGGTGGCGGGCGGGATCGCCGTTCCGCCGGTGCTCGGCAGCCGCTCGGCGGACCTGCTCTCCGGGCTCGGGCCGGCCCCGCTGACCGCCGGCGACCGGCTGCCGGTCGGCGCCCCGCCGCCGTACCGGGCCGGGCCAGAACTGGTGCCGCTGCCGGCTCCCCCGACCGAGCTGGTGCTGCGGCTGCGGCTCGGCCCGCGCGCGGACTGGTTCACCCCGGAGGCGGTGGCCCGCCTCGGCCGCGACCGGTACCTGGTCTCGCCGACCGGGAACCGGGTCGGGCTGCGCACCGAGGGCCCGGCCGTCGCCCGCGCCCGGGAGGGCGAACTGCCCAGCGAGGGCATGGTGTTGGGCGCGGTGCAGATACCGCCGGACGGGCGGCCGGTGGTGTTCCTGGCCGACCATCCGACCACCGGCGGCTACCCGGTGGTCGGCGTCGTACCGGCCGACGACCTCGCCGCCGCCGCGCAGGCCCGGCCGGGGACACCGGTGCGCTTCGTGCCGCTGCGGGGGCGCTGAGCGCCCCCCGATCAGCGGCCCCCGTTCAGCGGCCCCCGATCAGCGCCCCAACAGCAGCTCGGCCACGGCACGTTGGGCCGGGTCCAGCCGGGCCTCGCCCTCCTCGGCCGCCCAGACCGCGTTCTGCAGCACCCGGGCGAGCGTCCAGGCCGCCGCTTCCCCGCGGTCCAGCTCCAAGGTCTCCGTCAGCAGGTCGAAGCGCCGCCGCAGCGCCCGGGCCGGGGCCCCGGTGCCGACCACGTCCGACCAGCGGTTGCGCAGCGCCGGGAGCAGCTCGAAGCCGGGATGGCCGGCCAGCGGCTTGGGGTCGATGGCCAGCCAGGGCGCCGGGCCGCTGCCCGGGAGCGGGGCCAGCACGTTGCCGTAGTGCAGGTCCCAGTGCAGCAGACGGTCGCCCGGCTCGGCGCGGACCTCGCGCAGGGCGGCCGCGCAGTCGGCGAGCAGGCGCCGCTCGGCCGGGTCGGCGAGGGCGGCGACGGCCGCCGGTGTCCGGTCCAACAGCCGGGCCGCGCCGTCCGCCAGGGTCCGCAGTCCGGGCGGCGCCTGATGCTCCGTCAATTCCCTGAGCAGTTCGGCGATCACGTGCAGGGCCGCGAGATCGTCGGGCAGGTCGAGCAGGGAGCACCCCGGGTCCAGCCGCTCCAACAGCAGGGAGCCGGTGGCCGGTTCGTGGTCGAGCAGCCGGACGGCGCCGCGGCCGCCCCAGGCCCGCAGGGCGAGCGGCTCACCGGCCGTCTCCGCGTCCACGGGTTGGAGCTTGAGCGCGGCCGGTGCGCCGTCGGCGCGCAGCACGGGCAGCACCAGCCCGACCATGCCGTGCGCGGCCGGCCCGTCCGGTCGCAGGTCCCAGCGGTCGAGCAACTCGCGGGCCAGGTCGGGCAGTCGGGCGGCCCAGGCCCGCCCCTCGGCGCCGAGGAACTCCGCCAGGGACGCGGCCAGCGCGGGTGGGACCTCGACGGGCATCGGGCGGGCTCCTCTCGGGCGGTCCATGTCAGCCTACGGCGGGCCGGGCCCGGCCGGGTCCGCGTTCACCCGCGCCCGAGCGCCTCCGCCGCGGCGGCCGCGAAGCCGTCCGGGTTGTCGAGCATGATGTTGTGCCCGCAGTGCGGCACCGCGACCACCCGTACGCCCGCGGCGCGGAGGGCGTCGGCACCGGCCGGCTCACCGTCCGCCTCCGGGTGGAGGAAGGTGCGCGGGAGGTCGAGGCCGAGCAGCAGCTCGCGCATGGTCGGGACGGTCGCCCGGGCGAGGTAGCGGGCGCTGCGGTGGACCGCCTCCGGGCCGGCCAGCCGCATGGTGGACCACCAGAACGGGCCGACCCGCTCGGCGACTTCGTCCCGGCCGCCGGCCAGGAACTCCTCCTCGGTGTAGGCCGCGATGCCGCTGCTGCCGGGGTTGCGCCGGTCGAGCTCGATCCGGTCCAGGTTGGCGTCCACCAGGAGCAGCCGCTCGACCAGGCCCGGGTGCCGCTGGGCGAGGACGATCGCGACCGCCCCGCCCATGCTGTGGCCGACCACCTCGACCCGGTCCGCCCCGGCGGCACCGACCGCCGCCGCGACCGCGTCCGCGTGCTCCTCCAGCGTGTAGCCGAAGTCCGTCGGCCGGTCGCTGAGGCCGAAGCCGAGCAGGTCCAGCAGCAGCGAGCGCCGCCCGGCGAGCAGCGGATGGGCGGCGGCGGCCGCGAAGTAGGCCGGCGAGCTGGCGCCGAGCCCGTGCAGGTACAGGCGGACCGGCTCGGCGCCGGGCAGCTCGACCCAGCGGATCCGGTCGCCGTTCGGGGTGACGGGGGCCTCGCGCATGCTCACTCGCTCCTCATTCCAGGGGTGCCGGATTCCACGGGGTGCCGGCGCCCCGGACCGGCCCCGACGGGTCGGCTCCGGGGATTCCGGCGGACGACCAGGACCATACATCGATTCAGAGGTATCACGATAGCGATATACCCACACCCCGAGGGAAGGATCTGAGAGAGTGGCCCCATGCTGAAGCTCGCGATCCTCGGGTTCCTCTACGACCGCCCCCTGCACGGCTACGAGCTGCGCCGCCACCTCGCCGCACTCACCGGCCACGTCCGCCCGATCAGCGACGGCACGCTCTACCCCGCGATCAAGCGCCTGGAGGCGGACGGCCTGCTGGTCCGCGAGACCGAGCCGGGCAGCGCCGCCGCGCCCCGGCACACCCTGCACCTCACCGCGGCCGGCCGCACCGCGCTGCTCGACCGGTTGCGCGAGCCCGAGCCGCTCGACGTCAGCGACGAGAACCGCTGGTTCACCCTGCTCGCCTTCCTGCGGCACCTCGCGGACCCCGCCGCCCAGGCCGCCGTGCTCCGCCGCCGGCTGTCCTTCCTCGCCGAGCCGGCCAGCTTCTTCTACGAGGGCGACCGCCCGCTCGGCGCCGAGGAGTTCGCCGACCCGTTCCGGCGCGGCCTGCTGCTGGTCGCCCGCGCCACCAGCGAGGCCGAACTCGCCTGGCTGCACACGACCCTGGCCGACCTGGAGGGCGGCCCGCGGTAGCTCCGGGCCCGCGGCAGTCCGGGCCCCGAACGCGCCGCGGCCCGTACCGACCGTTCGACGGTCGGTACGGGCCGCAGGCGAGAGGTTCCGGCGCCTCGGGACAGGCTCGGCACCGGGGTCAGTACCGGTAGCGCGGGTCAGTGCTGGTGGTAGGCGTGCACCACGGCGTGGCCCTGCCCCCGGCCGATCATCCACTTGTTGACCGGGACGGTCAGCACGAACGCCAGGGCCAGCGAACCCGCGAGCGCCACCCAGAACAGCAGGTCGCCGAGGCCGGCGTCCATCGCCCCCGGGACGGTCATCATCACGGTGTTGTCGATCAGCTCCATCACGAGGATCGACACGGTGTCGGCGGCCAGCGCGACCTTGACCGCGGCGCCGACGTCGAGGCCGGCCTTCAGCACGCCGCGCATGGTCAGCGCGTAGCCGAAGACGAAGGCCAGCAGGACCGAGAGCACCACGGTCGCGCCGTTGTGCAGGCCGAAGGCGGTGCCGAGCACCATGCCGAGGATCTCGCCGATGGCGCAGCCGGTGAGGCAGTGCAGGGTCGCCTGCGCGGCCATCCGCCAGCTGGTGCCGCCGGCGCCGTGGGCCTGGTGGTGTCCGGCGTGCCCCTGGTGGCCGCCGTGGTCGTGCCCGGCGTGTCCGGCGTGCCCCTCGTGGCCGTGGTGCCCGTCGTGGCCGTGGTGCTCGTGCCGACCGTGGTCCTCGTGACCGGCGTGCTGCCGGCCGGTGTGGTCGTGGTGCTCGTGCTGCGCGGGGTGTGCCATCTCATCCTCCACGTGCCCCGGCGCCCTGTTCGGCGCCGCTTCTCTCGCTCCGTCGCTGGTCGAACATATACCCCCATGGGGTATGCCGCAATCCCCTTCCGAGGCCCTCTTCCCCCGCGCACCCGTCCGTGTTCCGATGAGCGGCATGGCAGACGAACGACGTGAGGGCTACGACGGATCGGGCGCGGGCGCGATCACCCCGGACGGCTGCGCCGTCGAGGTGTGGAGCCGCCTCCCCGCGGGCGACGCCCCGGACGTGATCGAGGCCGCGGTGCCGCCCGGCGCCCGCATCCTCGAACTCGGTTGCGGCGTCGGCCGGATGACGCACCCGCTGACCGACCGCGGCTTCGCCGTGACGGCCGTGGACGAGTCCGCCGAGATGCTGGCCCGGGTCCGCCCGGACGTCCGCACGGTGCGCAGCCCGATCGAGGCCCTGGACCTCGGCGAGCGCTTCGACGTCGTCCTGCTCGCCTCCTTCCTGGTGCACGCCGGTGACGTGACGGTCCGCCGGGGCCTGCTGGACACCTGCCGCCGGCACGTCGCCGAGGACGGCTGCGTCCTGGTGCAGCGCGAGGGCGAGGACTGGCACCGGAACGTGCCGCGGGAGACCTCGATCGGCCCGGACGCGCGGGCCCGGCTGGTCTCGGCCACGCCGGTCGGCGACGGCGTCGTCTCCGTCCGCTTCGCGTACGAATTCCCGGACGGCACCTGGACGCAGACCTTCCTGTCCCGCCCGCTCAGCACCGAGGCGTTCGAGCGGGCGCTCGCGGAGGCCGGCCTGGCGGTCGAGCGCTACCTGACCGCGGACCGCACCTGGGTCCGGGCGCGGCCGGTGCACTGAAGCCGTCCCGGACCGGCAGGTGCCCTGTGCGCAAAGCCCGAACAAAGGGTGAACGACAAGCCGTCACCTTCACCCCGTACCATCAGCCGCGCGCCGGGCCCGTGCGCGGCCCGCGGGCCGGGCGGGTCGCGGCGGCCCCGCACGCCCTTCCGACCCGCAAGGACCCGCCCATGCCGCCCCTGCCCCTGACCCGACGGATATCCCCGGCGGGTGCCCGGTGATCGAATGGTTCCACGGGGCCGTCCTCGGCCTGATCCAGGGGCTCACCGAGTTCCTGCCGATCTCCTCCAGCGCCCACCTGCGGGTCTTCTCCGCCCTGCTCGGCTGGGACGACCCGGGCGCGGCCTTCACGGCCGTGACCCAGCTCGGCACCGAGACGGCGGTGCTGATCTACTTCCGCAAGGACATCGCGTCGATCATCAGGACCTGGGCGCTGTCCCTGTTCCGGCCGGCGCTGCGCTCGGACCCGGACGCGCGGATGGGCTGGTTCGTGATCATCGGCACCCTGCCGATCGGCATCCTGGGCAAGCTGTTCCAGGACACCATCGAGACCCACCTGCGCGACCTGCGGATCATCGGCACCACCCTGATCGTCTTCGGTCTGGTCCTGGCCTTCGCCGACCGCACCCGGGCCGTCCGCCACGCCCGTCCGATCACCGACCTGACGCTGCCGCACGCGGGCATCTACGGCTTCGCCCAGGCGCTGGCGCTGATCCCGGGCGTGTCCCGCTCCGGCGGCACGATCAGCGCGGGCCTGCTGCTGGGGTACAGCCGGGAGGCGGCGGCCCGCTACTCGTTCCTGCTCGCCATCCCGGCGGTGCTCGCCTCGGGGGCGCTGGAGCTGTTCAAGATCGGCGAGGGCCCGGCCCCGGCCTGGGGGCCGACCATCCTGGCCACCCTGATCGCCTTCGCGGTCGGCTACGCGGCGATCGCCTGGTTCCTGAAGTACATCTCCTCCCACAGCTTCATGCCGTTCGTGGTCTACCGGGTGCTGCTCGGTGTTCTGATCATCGGACTGGTCCTCGGGGGCGTCCTGACCCCGGACGCGGGCGCGGTGAAGTAGAACCCGGTTTCAGCACCGAGGAACCGGGTTCCAGGAACGAAGCCGCGCGGCAGACGAGTGGGCCGGGACACCGACACGGTGCCCCGGCCCACCGAACGTCGAGGACCCTAACGCCCGAACTCCCGGGCGGCGGTCAGTCGGCCGCGTACGGCGGCGTGGACCTCGGCCTCCTCGGCCGGGTCGGCGGCGAGCCTGCGCAACCGCTCCAGCACACGCGCGTCGCCCGTGGTGGCGACGTGGCGCGCGGCGAGCTCACGCGTGGACTCCTCGCAGTCCCAGAGGCACTCGACGGCGGGCCCCTCGGGAAAGTGCACGTCGGTCGCGGCCAGCGCCTGGGCGGCGCGTCCGCGCAGCTCCGAGGAGGCGGCCTCCCCGTAGATGTGGCGCAGGACCGGTACGGCGTCGGCGGCGGCCAGCCGCCCCGCACCGTCCACCAGGGACCCGAGCCCGGTACCGCCGACCCCGCGCACCGAGATCCAGCGGCGCAGCCCGGCCACCACCAGCGGCGCGTCGGCCGGCTCCCCGGCGTCGGCGAGCAGCTGGACGGCGGCCTCGCCGAGCGCGCTGTCGGCGCCGCCGCTGGACGGGTCGGCCCAGCGGCGGGCGTGCGCCAGCACCTCGGGGCCGCGCATCCGGCCGAGCAGTTCCAGGGCGGCGCGGACGATCCGGTCGTCCACATCCGCGGCGGCGGCCTCGATCAGCTCGACGGCGGCCGGGTCGCGCTGGTCGACCAGGTGGCGCAAGGCGGCCCGGCGGGCGCCGGGCAGGCCGGCGCGGGCGGCCTCCAACAGCAGCGGGCGGTCCTCCGGCCGGACGACGGCGGTCAGGCAGCGGGCGGCCGCGGCGGCGCGGCGGTCCACCGCGTCGGGGCCGGACGACGGTTCGGTGCCGCGCGCGGGCTCCGGACGGGCGTCCGGCCCGCCGAGGAACGCACTGGCGCCGACGCCGCCGAGCTCGCCCTGGTCGGCCCAGGCCAGCACGTCGGCGGTGGACCAGCCGGGGGTGACGCCGCTGCGGTTGATCTGGCGCTGCCACAGGTCGAAGGGTGACTGCTCGCTGGCCGCCGCCACTCTGGGGTGGTACGCCGCCCACAGCCGCCAGGGCCGGGGCTCGTACGCGTTGCGGATGAACTCGCGCAGCTCGGCGTCGCCCTCGGGGCCCGGCGCGAAGCGGTCCAGCACGGCCGTCCCGAGCAGCAGCAGGCCGCGGTCGTCGTCGCGCAGGGCGAGCTCGTCGAGGGCCCAGGACCAGTTGGCGCCGGTGGCGGCGTACTCGCGCAGCATCAGCAGCGCGTCGCGCCGGCCGTACGCGGCGAGGTGGCCCAGGACGGAAAGGGC
Source organism: Kitasatospora sp. NPDC004799 (assembly GCF_040609095.1). Classification (NCBI taxonomy): domain Bacteria; kingdom Bacillati; phylum Actinomycetota; class Actinomycetes; order Kitasatosporales; family Streptomycetaceae; genus Kitasatospora; species Kitasatospora sp. NPDC004799. The sequence goes on along the minus strand of NZ_JBEXJK010000285.1, from coordinate 622 downwards.
GAGGCCGGTGCGGCTCTCGTCGTCGGTGACCAGGTCCTCGGCGGAGTGGAGGTGGTCCTCGATGCCGTCGAGAGGGGCTTCCAGCTCCATGTAGATGCGCGCGTAGTAGAGGGAGCGGCTCTCGACCTGCCAGTCGGCTCGCGGGTCCCTGGTGACGCACTCCTCCAGCGCGGCGATGGCCTCGGCACGGTCGGCGGCCAGCGCGTGGAGCTGCCCGTCACCACGGCCTCGCTGAAGGAGGCCTAGGAGGCTGGCACTGGGTGCTATCACTGGCTCGAACATGAGGTCAGCATCCGTTGCGGCGGTCGTAGTGGCAACGGGATTTCCGTCGCCGGGTCTCTGGTCGGTTACTGCGGTGGGCGCCCGGGCGCCGGAATCACCGAAGGTTACCGCCTCGGGCCCCCGTCCGCACACAGGGCGACGACGGCTCCGGCCACAGTGGCATATGCCAGCGGAACTTTGCCTGCGTTCTGTCCAAATCACCCACAGGGGTGACGACGCTGTGCGACAGTCTTCTCACTGTCCGAACGGCCCGCGGCCCGCGGGCCGCACCCGAGTGATGGGTCCGCCATGAACATGCCCTTAGGCGCCACCCGCCCGCCGGGCGCCGCCGCGGTGGGCA
>NZ_JBEXJK010000284.1:0-10664 GCF_040609095.1 Kitasatospora sp. NPDC004799 | reverse complement strand
CCACGCACGACCGGGCCGCGGCCGGCCCCCGCCGGCCCACAACCGTCAACCCCGGCAAAACCGACTCACACTGGTCGGGGTGGGGCACGGCGCCGGGCCCCACTCCCCACTCCTGGTGGTTCACGGGACTGTTGGGCTATCGCGGGGTTCAGGGGGCATCCGGGGAATCGGGAGCGGCGAGGGCGTCGGGGGTGGCGGTGGCGGCGGGGGCCTCCGGGAGGTCGAGCTCGGCCCAGACGGTCTTGGAGTTGGGGTGGCGCGGGATGGTGCCCCAGCGGTGGCAGAGGGCGTTGATGAGGGTGAGGCCGTGCCCGGTCTGGGCGTTGGGGGTGTGGACGGTGGGGAGGACGGGGAGCTTGTCACCACGGGGGTCGCTGATCTCGATGCGGAGGGTGGTGCCCCGGCGCACGGAGGTGGTGAGCGAGAGGTGAAACTCGAACCCGCGCCCCGCAACGCGTCCGTGCGTGATCGCGTTCGCGGCGAGCTCCGCGACGATCAGGAGAGCGCAGTGGAACGGCTCGGTGTGGGTGTAGTGCAGCCCCCAGTCGGTGAGTTGACGTCGCGCCAGACGCCGACAGGTGGCCGCGCCCTTGGGGGTGGCGGCGAGGAGGGTGGTGTGGGACCGGGGGTTGTCGAGGGGGATTTCGGTCGTCATGGGAGATAAGCGTGGCGGGATGGACGTACGCTGACCAGGCATCCGGCAAGCACGGAGAGTGCCTGTACGGGTGCGGACAGCCTTTTGTTTCGTGGCTCAATCACAGACGGGGTGGTCGCGATGAGTGCGGCACGCAGGAGCGACTCGGGTGACGTGGCACGGACGGAACTGCCGGAGGACCTGACGGAGGTCTCGGACTTCTTCCGTGCGATCGGGAAGCAGATCAAGCTCCTACGGGAGCAGGCCGGACTGACACAGAAGCAGCTCGGCGAGATCGTCGGCTACGGAGAACAGTTGATCAGCGCGGTGGAGCGCGGAGTACGAACCCCGCAGCCGGAGTTGTTGATCGCGGTGGACAAGGCGCTCAACGCCGGCGGCCTGCTGGCCATCGCGGCGGATGACGTGATGAAGGCTCGAGCGAAGGCGCGGTTGCGCCACCCGGCGTGGTTTCGAGGCTATGTGAGCCTGGAGGACGTGTCGGTCGAGACGCACAACTACGCCACACTCGACATCCCCGGGCTGCTTCAGACCGAAGCTCACGCACGCGCGGTCTATGACATGAGGCAGCCTCCTCTGGCTGAGGAGGTGATCGAAATGCGAGTGGCAGCGCGAATGGCGCGCCAGGAGGTGCTGACCCGGTGGCCACGGGGAATGTTCAGCTGGGTGATCGACGAGAGCGTCCTGCGCAGGCCGCTCGGTGGCTGGGACGTGCATACCGCTCAGCTCCACCGGCTCCTGGAGGTCGGCCGGATGCGCGGCATGGTCATCCAGGTGCTGCCGTTGAACAGAACCGAGCACGCCGGGATGGGTGGGCCGTTCATTCTGATCACCCCCAAAGGTCGGCCCCAGCAGGGCTACGTCGAGGTGCAGACGAGCAGTAGGCTGATCACCGATCCGGACGAGGTCCAGATTCTGAACGCGCGCTACAACATCCTTCGGGCTCAGGCTTACGGTCCCGAGGAGTCCCTGGCCTTGATCGAGAAGATCCTGGGAGAACGATGAGCACCGAGCCGGCATGGTTCAAGAGCAGCTACAGCGGCAACGAGGGCGGCGAGTGCATCGAGGTCGCTGAGACCCCCGGCACCGTCCACGTCCGCGACTCCAAGGACAAGAGCGGCCCCCAGCTGGCCTTCGAGCCGGCCGCGTGGGCAGCGTTCGTGACGTTCGCCGCCACCACCGAGGTCTGACCGACCGGACCTCCTCTCAACGGCCCACCGCCTTCCCGGCGGCGGGCCGTTGGCGTACCGTCACCAGCATGGAACTGGCCTGGTTCAAGAGCAGCCACAGCAGCAACGAGGGCGGCGAGTGCATCGAGGTCGCCTGGCGCAAGAGCAGCTACTGCAACGACAAGGAGTTCGCCTGCGTCGAGGTCGCTGAGACCCCCGGCACCGTCCACGTCCGCGACTCCAAGGACAAGAGCGGCCCCCAGCTCACCTTCTCCCCCGACGCCTGGCAGGCGTTCGTCGCCTTCGCCGCCACCGCCGACACCCACTGATCCCCGCACAGATTCACCGTGTACGGCTCTCGGCCAGCAGGCACACGTACGAACGCCCCCCGCCCTGCGGGCGCGGCTGCTCCACCCGCGCCGTCACCGTGAACCCGGCCCCCTCCAGCAGCTCGACCAGGCGTGCCACCGGAACCAGGTACGAGGCGTACGACACCGAATGGCCGTACGCCTGCGTGTGGTCCAGCCGGACGTCACCGGCGTGACCGCCGAGCAGCAGGTGGCCGCCGGGTGCCAGCACGCGGTGGAACTCGGCGAAGAGCGCGGGCAGTTGATCCGCCGGCGTGTGGTGGACGGAGTACCAGGCGAGGAGGCCACCGAGCGTCCCGTCAGGAACACCGAGGTCGCCCATCGCGCCCTGAAGGAAACGGAGTTGAGGATAGGAGCGGCGGGCGAGCGCGACCATCTCGCCCGACACGTCCACGCCGAAGGCCGACAGGCCCAGCCTCGCCAGGTACGCCGTCACCCGACCCGGCCCGCAGCCGAGGTCCGCGACCTCGCCGCCGCCCGACTCCCGGACCAGCTCCGCGAAGGCGGCGAGCATCGCCCGGGACACCGGGTCCAGGCGCTCCGGCGGGACGACGAGGCGGAGGTAGTCGGCGGCGACGGTGTCGTACGACGCGCGGACGGCGGCGAGGTGCGCGGGCTCGGTCATCGGGCCAACTTGGCGGCCTTCGCGGCGCGTTCGGCGAAGACCTTCTCCCGCCGGTCGGCGGCCTGCTTGAGCATCCGCTTGCGGTCGCGGGCGGAGAGGCGGTCGATGTAGAGGCCGCCGTTCAGGTGGTCGGTCTCGTGCTGGAGGCAGCGGGCGAAGTAGCCGGTGCCCTCGATCACGACGGGGTCGCCGAACTGGTCGACGCCGCGCACCACGGTGCGGGCCGGGCGGGCGAGTTTGGTGTTGGCGCCGGGGACGGAGAGGCAGCCCTCGGTCTCCTCGATCAGCGCGCGGCCGGGCTCCTGCTCGTCGACCACCGGGTTGAGGACGTGGCCGGTGTGCCGGACGCCGTCGTCGTCGGGGCAGTCGTAGACGAACAGGCGCAGGTCGACGTCCACCTGGTTGGCGGCGAGGCCGCAGCCGTCGGCCACCGCCATGGTGACGAACATGTCGTCGATGAGCCGGGCCAGGCGCTCGCTGCCGAAGTCCTCCTCGGTCGCCGTCCGGCAGGTGCGGCTCAGGATCTCCTCCCCCACCTCGGTGATCCGCAGGACGGTCGGGGGTTCGCGCAGCTCGGACACGGGCGCTCCTTCGCGGGGACGGGCTTGCCGTCAGGCGGGCTTGCCGTCGGATGGGCTTGCCGTCGGATGGACTTGCTGTCGACTTTGCAAAGTAGCAGACTTTGCAAAGTGACCGAAGACCTCGTCAGAACCGGCTCCCTCCCCGAGCACGCCGTCCGCACCGCGCTGCTGGAGCTGCTCGCCGAGCTCGGCACCGTCACCTCCACCGAGGCCGCCGCCCGGCTCGGCCTCAGCTCGGGGCTGTGCTCGTTCCACCTGCGGCAGCTGGCCCGGTACGGGCTGATCGAGGAGGCTCCGGCCGTCGACGGGCGGGCCCGGCCGTGGCGGCTGCCGACGGCCCGACCGACCGTCGGCGAGGCCGGGGCCGAGGCGGAGGCCGAGGCGGAGGCCGAGGCGGAGTTCGGCGACCTGGCGCGCGGCCTGGAGGACGAGAGTTACCAGCGCTGGCTCGCCCGACGCGCCGAGGCCCCGGCCGAGTGGCAGCAGGACGAGGCGTTCAGCTCCGTCGTCTACCTGACCCCCGCCGAGCTGACCGCCGTCGGCGAGGCCGTCCGCCAGGTCCTGGCCCGCTACCGGGACCGCGAGGCCGACCCGGCCGCCCGGCCCGCCGGGGCCCGCCCGGTCGCCGCCGTCGCCCGGCTCTTCCCGCTCCTCGACCAGGAGGCCTGACAGTAGGCCTGGCGGCCGGTCCGATCGTCAGACGGTGTGCGAACGCGCCCGCGCCGCCCGTACCAGCGGCCCGGCGACCAGCCCCAGCGCCGCTCCCAGGGCGACCCCCTGCACCCCGTCCCAGACGTCCTGCACGTCGCAGGCCCGCCCGATCACCGGCAGCGCGTAGTGCAGCGCCGACACCGCGAACGGCAGCGCCGCCGCCCCCAGCAGCGCCACGGCCGCCCGCCGCCGGGTGCCCGCCAGCGCGGCCGCGAAGCCGACCGGGGCGAAGGTCGCCAACTTCAGCTCGATGTGCCGCACGTGCAGCAGCTCGTACGGCGAGCGCGGCCGGCCGCCCTCCACGCTGCAGTGCCGGACGGCACCCTCCGAGAGCCGGAACGCCTCCGGCAGCAGCGTCGCCACGACCACCCCGCCGAGCCCGAGCAGCAGCAGGAAGCCCACCACCCAGTGGGCCCGCAGCAACCGCCCCACCGGCCGGTTCCACAGGGCCGCGGGCACCAGCGAGAGCAGCAGCCCGGGCCAGAACATCGGCATCCCGCCGAGCACCGCACTGATCACGCCTCAAACGGACGCCCCACACCGCCGCCCGGTTCTCGCCCGACACGGGAAAGGTGGCGGGCTGTCACCGACCGGTCGCGGCGCCGCCCCGGCCCGGGCCCGCGCACGGACCACCGGGGCACGATCGCCCTCCGATGCCGGGGCCGCACCTCACGACCCGCTCGGGCGCCGGAGCCGTGGCGTCGGCGGACGGGGAGACGGCAGGCGGGGAGATGGGAGACCTGCGCGCCAGAGGAGAGGAACGAGCGAACCAGGCGACCAAGGGCGCGGGGCCGGACGGAAGGCCGGGCGGCAGCCAATGGCACGGGGGCCGAGGGAGGGTGAGCCAGGCAGTCGGGCGGCCGGGGGCCGGGAGGAAAACCAGGCGGCCAAGGGCCAGGGCGGAAGGCCGAGCAGCCGAGCAGACGGGGGTCCGGGCAGGCGGAAAGACCGGGCCGCCGAGGGAGGGGTGGGCCAGGCAGGCGACCGGCCGGGAGCCAGGCAGAAAGCCCAGTGGCCGAGGATCGGGGCCGGTCAGAAAGCCAGGCGGCCAAGGGCCAGGGCGGAACGCCAGCGGCCCGGAAGCCAGGCCAGCCGAGGGCGGGCGGGCCGGACAGCCGGACAGCCGAGGCCCAGATGGAAGGCCGAGCAGCCGAGCAGACGGGGGTCCGGGCAGGCGGAAGACCGGGCAGCCGAGGGAGGGGGGGCCAGGCAGGCGACCGCCCGGGAGCCAGGCGGAAGGCCGAGCGGCCGAAGAGCCCAGCGGCCAAGGACCGGGGCCAGGCGGCCGAGGACCGGGCCCGGGCAGAAAGCCAGGCGGCCAAGAGCCGGGCGGAACGCCGGCGGCCGGGGAGCCGGGAGCGGGAACGGACGGCCGGGAGTCGGGCAGCCGAAGGTCCGGGGCCGGGACGGACGGTCAGCGAACGGGACGCCGTCACGGGCCCCCGGCCGCCCGTGGTCGGCATCGCCCCAGGGCTACCGGCACCCGAGCAGAACGCTCGACGGCCGGGGCCCGTCGCCCGGCCCGCCGCAGCCCCGCCCGCCACCGAGCGGCCCGACGACGGGCTCAGTGCGGGATCGAGGAGATCAGGTCCTGCGCGCCCTGGCGCTTGAGGGCCAGGGCCACCGAGGTGCCGAGGTCCTCCGGGGTGAGGGCGCCCGCCCACTCGTGGGCGTCCAGGACCTGCTTGCCGTCCGGGGTGAAGACCCGGCCGCGCAGGGAGAGGCGGCCGTCCCGTTCGGCGCGGGCGTAGCCGGCGATCGGGCTGTTGCAGTGGCCCTGGAGCGCGTGCAGGAACATCCGCTCGGCCGCCGCCTCGCGCCAGGTGTCGTGGTGGCCGAGGCCGGTGACCGCCTCGATGGTCGCGGTGTCGCCCTCGCGGCACTGCAGGACGAGGATGCCGGCGCCGATCGGCGGGCACATCGCCTCGATGCCGAGCACCTCGGTGGCCCGCGCCCGCTCGCCGATCCGCTCCAGGCCGGAGACGGCGAGCAGCAGCGCGTCGACCACCCCGGCGTCCAGCTTGGCGAGCCGGCTGTTGGCGTTGCCGCGGATCGGGACGCACTCCAGGTGCGGGTGGGAGGCGGCGAGTTGGGCGATCCGGCGGACGGAGGAGGTGCCGATCCGGGTGCCGGGCGGGAGGGCGGCCAGCGGCAGGCCGCCGGGGTGGACGAGGGCGTCGCGGATGTCGTCGCGGCGCAGGTAGGCGGCGAATACGGTGCCCGCCGGGAGCGGGCGGTCCGCGGGCACGTCCTTGAGGCAGTGGACGGCGACGTCGGCCTCCCCGGCGAGCAGCGCGGCGTCGACCTCCTTGGTGAACGCGCCCTTGCCGCCGAGCTGGGCGAGATCACCCGTCCAGCGGTCGCCCGAGGTGGTGACGGGCACCACCTCGGTGCGCAGGCCCGGGTGCAGGGCGGCGAGTTCGGTGCGGACCCGCTCGACCTGGGCGAGCGCCATGGGTGAGGAGCGGGAGACGATGCGGATCAGCTCAGCGGTGGCCATGGCGCGATGATAGGTCTCCTCACAGCGGGGATTGAGCAGGAGTCAGCGGAGTGACGCACGCGGCAGACGGTTCGGCAAGCTGGAACAAGGCCGACGGCCGGTCGGGGTGCCCGACCGGCCGTCCGTCCGTCACCGCCGCGCGGCGCGGTCACTCGTTGTGCAGCACCTCGGCGATCGGCAGCCGGGCCGCCGAACGGGCCGGGACGAGCGCGCCGAGGACGGCGATCACGACGCCCGCGAGGGCGAGGCCGGTCAGCAGCGGGGCGCTCCAGACGTCGATCGTCGCCTCCGGGAAGACGATCGTCCCGACGTTCTCGGTGATCAGCCGGTGGGCCACCACCCCGACCGGGATGCCGACGATCCCGCTGACCGCGCCCTGCCAGGCCACCGAGGTGACCGTCATCGCCACCACCTGCCGGGGTGTCATGCCGATCGACTTCAGCATGCCGAGGTCCCGGCGGCGCTCGCGGACGGTGAGCAGCAGGGTGTTGAAGACCCCCAGCGAGGCGACCACCGACAGCAGCACCGTGAAGATCGTGGTGAAGGCGATGACGGCGGCGATCGGCCCACCGACTTCGGGCGCGAACACCGAGGGCGAGAGGCTCGGGTCGGCGTCCGCGACCGCCTTCCGGTAGGCCTCGGCGTCGGCGCCCTCGGCGAGCCTCACGTCGTACTCGACCACGTGGGGGTCGTCGGTGAGCGCGGCCCTGGTGGCGTCGTTGGAGGCGAACGCCCGGGCGTTGCCCTCGGACTCCTCGCCGACGACGGTGACGGGCAGCTGCCGGCCGTCCAGGAGCAGGGTGAGCCTGTCGCCGACCTTGAGCCCGTGCTGCCGGAGGAAGGACGGCCCGGCCTCGATCTCGCCCGGGCCGGTCGCCGGGCGGCCGTCCACCACGTCGAGCCGCTTGGAGTCGACGAGGTCGTCGCCGCCGTAGAAGTTCGCGAACACGGACTGGGTGTGGCCGAGCAGCCCGACCTGGACCAGCCCGCGCGTGCTGACCCGTTCGGCGCCGGGGGCGGCGTGCAGCACCGTCTCGGTCTGGGCCGGGGTGAGCTTCGGCTCGATCCCGCTGTCGCCGAAGTGGGCGGTCTTCACGTTGACGTGGGTGTGGCCGTCGGTGTGGTCCACCAGTCTGGTCAGGGTGGTGCTCAGACCGGCCGTCATCGTCACGGTGACCACGCCGAGCACGATCGCCGCCATGGTGAGCGCGGCGCGGGCGGGGCGGGCGAAGGGCTGGCCGAGGCCGAGGCTGACGGCGCGCGGCAGCCGGGTGCCGCTCAGCCACCGCTGGACCTTCAGCCCGCGGCCGTTGCGCGGCGCGCTGCCGGCCGAGATGGCCTGGGCGGCGGAGAGCCGGTGGGCGCGGGACGCCGGGACGAGCGCGGCGAGGACGACCAGCAGCGGGACGCCGACCAGGGTGGCGAGCGGCAGCCAGCCGGCCGGCCGGATCTCGGCGGTGCCGGTGACGATGCCGGAGAACGCGGCGCCGAGGATCGGGAAGGACGCCACCCAACCGGCCGCCGTACCGAGGACGGTACCGGCGGCGGCGGGCACCGAGACCATGGTCAGGTAGACCGTCACCACCTGGCGCGGAGTGAAGCCGATGGACTTCAGCACGCCGATGTGCCGGTAGCCGGAGACGACCGCGCCGCTCACCACGTTGCCGACGATCAGTGCGGAGACGACCAGGCCGAGCACGCCGAAGGCCGTCATCAGCGGGAGGTAGGCGTCCGCGCCCGCCGAGAAGGCCTGCTTGAGCACCAGGTACGACTGGACGCTGACGGCGGCGTCCTCGGGCAGGCCCTCGGTGGCGGTGGCCAGGGCGGCGGTGAGCCGCTGCTCGTCGGCGGCGTCGGTGAAGCGGTAGAGCATCTGCCGGGCGGTGGGGTGCAGGGCGGCGGCCTGTTCTGGGGTGGTCCAGCCGCCGGCGCTCTGGCTCATGCTGGTGGCGAAGCCGACGACGGTGAGCTGCCGGCCGTCGCCGACGGGGATCGGGGAGCCGAGGAACCGGTCCGCCGCCGCCCCGAACGGCTGGTTGACGACCACCTCGCCGGGGGCGGTGGCCCAGCGGCCGGCCAGCAGTTCCACCCGGTCCACCGGCCCCGCCGGGTCGGCCCGGCCGACCAGGGTCAGCGGTCCGGGCGGGCGGCCGAGCCAGTCGGTGGTCATCTCCACCATGACCTGGTCGAAGGGGCCGGCGGCCGCCTCGACGCCCGGCCGGTGGGCGGTGGCGGCCAGTTGCCCGGCGGAGGCCCCGGCCGGGTCGAAGGCCGCCACGACGTGGGCTCCGCGCTGCGCGCCGAAGGCCGCGTCGAAGGGGGCCCGGGCGGCGCTGATCACCGCGAGGGCGAGCAGGACGGTCGTGGTGGCGCAGAAGACGACCAGGCCGATCACGACGGTCTGCACGCGACGGCGCTTGACCGCCGCCCGGGAGGCCCGCCACACCGCCCCGGTCACGACTGCGGCTCCAGCGTCCGCTCGTTCGCCACGCGTCCGTCCGCGACCTCGACCAGCCGGCTCGCGCAGCGGGTGGCCAGGTCGGGGTCGTGGGTGACGATCAGCAGGGTCTGCCCGATCTGGTTGAGGTCGATCAGGAGGTCCATCACCTGTTCGCCCGAGCGGCTGTCCAGCGCGCCGGTGGGCTCGTCGGCGAGCAGCAGGGCCGGGCGGTTCATCAGGGCCCGGGCCACCGCGACGCGCTGGCGCTCGCCGCCGCTGAGCGCCGCCGGGTAGACGTCCTTGCGGTGGGAGACGCCGAGTTCGTCCAGCAGCTCCAGGGCCCGGCGGCGGGCCTGGCGGGCACCGGTGCCGGTGAGCTGGGCGGCCAGGGCGACGTTGTCGAGGGCGGGGAGGTCGTCGATCAGGTTGAAGAACTGGAAGATCATGCCGATGTGGCGGCGGCGGAACAGGGCCAGGCCGTTCTCGTTCAGCCGTCCGAGGTCCTGGCCCTGCACCCGGACGGTGCCGGCGGTGGGCCGGTCCAGCCCGGCCACCATGTTCAGCAGGGTGGACTTGCCGCACCCCGAGGGGCCCATCACGGCGACCGCCTCGCCGGCGCGGATCCGCAGGTCGAGGCCGTCGAGCGCCTTGGCGTCGCCGAACTCCTTGTGGACCCCGGACAGCTCGACGACGATCTGCTCGTCGCCCGGCCGGGTGGTCCCGTCGTGGTCGTTGCTCATGGTGGACGACGGTAGGCGCGGGGCCGTCACCGGCACGTCCCACCCCGGGTGTAACCGAGGGCGGCCGTCGTACCCGGGATGTACGGGGGCGGCACCCCCGGATGATGTGGATCATGCCGTGACCTGGGAAGCTGACGTCGTGTGGGCAACAGGGTGGGAGTGGGCGGCCGTCGCGACGGCCGGTGCGGCGAGCGCGGCGGCCGGCTGGCTGGCGGTGGCGCTCGCCCGGGCGCGGCGGCAGCACCGGGCGGCCATCGGCGAGCGCGGCTGGCTGCTGGAACGGGAGCGGGAGAGCGCCGCCCGCACGGCCGTGGACGCCGAACGGGCGCGGATCGCCGCCGAGTTGCACGACATCGTGAGCCACAACGTGAGCCTGATGGTGGTGCAGGCCGGGGCCGCGCGCGAGGTGCTGGCCACCATGCCGCGGGAGGCGGCGGCCTCGATGGCCGCGGTCGAGGCGGCCGGGCGGGACGCGATGACCGAACTGCGGCACCTGCTCGGCCTGCTCGCCCCCGCCGCGGACGGCGGCGAGGAGCCGGCCGCGGACGGGTTCGCGCCGCAGCCCAGCCTGGGCCGGCTGAGCCCGCTGATCGACCGGTTCGCCTTCGCCGGGCTGCCGGTCGAGGTGCGGATCTCCGGCGAGCCGAGGCCGTTGCCCGGCGGCATCGACGTGACGGCGTACCGGATCGTCCAGGAGGCGCTGACCAACGCGCTCAAGCACGGGGACGGGGTGACGGCGGAGGTGACGGTGCGCTACGCGGACCACTACCTGCGGGTGGAGGTGCTCAACAGCGGCCCGAGCGTGCTCTCCGGCGCGGCGCCCGCCCCCGCGCGGGAGCGGGCGGACGGCGCCGGGCGCGGGCTGCTCGGCCTGCGCG
>NZ_JBEXJK010000283.1:0-10703 GCF_040609095.1 Kitasatospora sp. NPDC004799 | reverse complement strand
GCCCACGCGGGCGGCGACCGGGCCCGGGTCGCGGTGTACGCCGCCACCCGCGCCGCCCGCTTCACCCCGCCCCGCGAACTCGCCCACCACCTGGGCGAGTTGCTGTCCGCACCCCGGGGTGCCAAGGTGACCAGCCGCAAGGAGGCCGTACGGCTGGCCGCCGAGCACCTGCCGCCGCGTACCGCCGCCGACCTCCTGGCGGCCGCCTACCGCACCGAGGGCCAGCACCACGACGTACGCGCCGCGGTGGTCGCCTCCACCACCGCCCTGCTGGACGCCGAACCCGTCTGGGACCTGCTCGCCGAGGCCGCCGGACAGGCCCCGCCGCCCGTGCGCCGCGCCGTCCTGCGCACCCACCCGCGGCACCTCCCCGAGGCCCACCGGGCCCGCTACGCCCACCTGGTGGCCGCCACCGCCGCCGCAGCCGACCCGGAGGTCGCGGCGCCCGCCCTCGCCGCGCTGCCGCAGTGGGCCGCCTGGGCCCCGGACACCGCGGACGTGGCCCGACGGGCCGTCACCGACCCGGCGAACCGCGGCGCCTGGCAGCAGGCCGCGGACGCCGTCCGCACCCTCGCCGCCTCCGGGCTGCCGCACCCGCTCGGCGGCGCCGCCCCCGGCAGCCTGCTCCACCGCACCCTCGCCGAACTCGCCACCGCCGCACGGACGGACGCCCCCGAAGCCGGCGACGACCGGGACCTGCCGGCCCGCCGCAGGCTGGCCCACCTCGCCGACCTCCCCGCCGACGACCGCCACCGCCCGCTGCTCGCCGGCGTCGCCGGCCTGCTCGCCGCCGAACCCGACCTCGCCGGCATCAGGACGGCCGCGCTGCGCCGCCTGGTGGACCCGGCGGCCGGACCCCAGCACCTGGAAGCCGCGCTCGGCACGCTCGCCGACGCCCACCGCGGCCGGCCCGCGGCGGCCGCACTCACCGCCCTGGCACTGCTGCGCGAACACGCCTCGGGCCCGCTGCCACCGCCCGGGACACCCGACGCCCTGGCCCGCACCGCCCGCCGGCCGGGCGACACCGGCCCGGCCGCCGCCCTGTTCGCCACGGCGCTGACGGAGGCCTTCGGCAACCGCCTCGGCTGGCCCCGGGAATGGCGCGCCCTGCTGCGCGAACTGCGCCGCCACCCCTCGCCGGACGTCCGCGAACAGGCCCTCGCGGTCGCCACCCACCGGGAGTGACCCGGTACCCGCGCCGGCCGTCAGAGCTCGTCGTGGTTCCAGTCCCCGTTGTCGGAGTGGGGGGCGCCCATGGTCATCTGCACGTACCACCGCAGGTTGTCGAGGTTGTCGACCCGCCCGACGGTCGGAATGTCGACCGGGGTCGCGTTCTGGCCCGACGAAGCGCGGTTGTAGAAGCGGGACAGGGCGTCCCAGGAGTTCTCCAGGTACTGCTGCTGGATCGGCAGGCTACGGACGCTCCAGTCGTTCATCGCCGCGCGGAAGGTGCCCTCGACGTCGTTGAACCGGGCGGCCTCGGACAGGGCCTGGATCATCAGGCTCAGCGACCGGGCGGTCGCCTGGCGGTTGCCCCACGGGTTGTTCTCGCCCGCCAGGTGCAGGATGGAGCCCCGCATGTCGTTCCAGCTGATGGGCATGGCGTCCCGGCCCCGGTTGGCCGCGGTGGACAGCGAGTTGTAGTTGGAGCCGAAGTTCAGGGTCTGGACGTTGTGGCTGACCGGCGGCGCCGGGGCGGTGGTCTCCGAGATCCGACCCTGCAGGGCGCCGTTGAGGTCGTTGAACTGGTAGGTGTCGCCGTACTGGTTGGAGTAGCCCCACAGGTAGAGGTTGGAGGGGTTGATCCAGAGTTCGGTGCGGCGGCGCTGACCCTGGTCGTCGAGCGCGGACAGCGTGACCTGGACGAGGCCGACGTCCTCCAGCTGTGTCTCCTGCGTGTTGTAGCCCGCCACCGCGGCCCGCAGACTGGCCAGGAACGTGGAGTACCGGATCCGCTCGTTCTCGCCGGGGCTGTCGGACAGGTCGAACCACACGTGGGACATGTGGCGCCACTCGGTGCGGGCCTCGGCGGTACCGGCCCCGCCGAGCACGCCGGCGACGGCCATGCTCAGGCCCACGCCTGCCAGGAGGACCGATCGGAGCCGTGCACGGACGGTGGTGTGCCTCTTCATCGTCTTCTCTCTCACCTGCCGGACCCAACGGCCTGGCGGCCACTCATATCCGGTACGGCGCCAGGGGCGGCGCCGCGATTCCTCTTCCGGGCGCCACTGTGCCACGGGACAGGCTGCGCCCGGAGCCGGCCGATCGACCCGTACGGCCGGCCCACGACCGCACGGACCGATCGGCCGCTCAGAGCAACGGCAGCAGATGCGGAAGACCCTCCGGCGCGGCACGACACCACCCAACTCACCTGATACCAAACACACTTGACTCTACATCAGCAACATCCGAAAACTCGGCGAGCAAGGCAGGAGCCCAGCCCGCCACTCGGCCAACACACCCACCCCCGGCCGCACACACCCGGCATCACACCCCCGCAGACGTGCAGAGCCGGCACAACGGTGGGCACTGACAGTCAAGCCCGCCCCCACCCCGGCCACCCGCCCCGCCGCCGGCCGGCACGGACGGCGTGAGGTGACCGCAGCGACCGGGCACTCCGCCTCCTCGGCGCCCCCGTGACAGCCGGCCGCCACTCACGGTGCCGGTGGTCTGCCGGTGGTTGTCAGCCGGGTGCGGGCGGCCTGTCGGCGCGGCCCGGCACCTTTTGCGGAAGGCGGCCGGACGGCTGGACGGCCCGATCCCGAAGGAGCCCACCATGCACACCCCCGTCACGATCATCGGTGCCGGACTCGGCGGCCTCACCCTGGCCCGCGTCCTGCACGTCCACGGCATACCGGTCACGGTCCACGAGGCCGACCCCTCCCCGTCCGCGCGCACCCAGGGCGGAATGCTCGACATCCACGACGACAGCGGGCAACTCGCCCTCGAGGCGGCCGGCCTGACGGACGAGTTCCGGGCGATCGTCCTGGCGGGCCGTCAGGCGATGCGGATCCTGGACCCGGACGGCACCGTCCTGTTCGAGGAGGCCGACGACGGGACGGGCGGGCGCCCCGAGGTGCTCCGCGGCGAGCTGCGCCGCATCCTGCTGGACTCGCTGCCCGCCGGTACCGTCCGGTGGGGGCGGAGGGCCGACGGCGCCCGGGCCCTGGGCGGCGGGCGCCACGCGGTGACGTTCGCCGACGGCTCCACCGTGGTCACCGATCTGCTGGTCGGCGCGGACGGTGCCTGGTCCCGGATCCGGCCGCTGCTCTCCGACGCCGTACCCGCGTACACCGGCACGTCGGTCGTCGAGACGTACCTGTTCGACGCCGACACCCGGCACCGGGCCGCCGCGAGGGCGGTCGGCGGCGGGTCGCTGCTGGCCCCCTCCCCGGGCCGCGAGATCTTCGCCCACCGGGAGGCGGGCGACACCCTGCACGCCTACACGGCGCTCTCCCGGCCGCTGGACTGGTTCACCGCCATCGACTTCACCGAGCCGGGCACGGTCACGGCCACGGCCACCGCCACAGCGCGGATCGCGCGGGAGTTCGCCGGCTGGGCGCCCGAACTCACCGCGCTGATCACGGACTCCGACACCCCGCCGGTCCTGCGCCCCCACTACGCCCTGCCGGCCGGGCACCGGTGGGAGCGGGTGCCCGGGGTGACCCTGCTCGGCGACGCCGCCCACCTCCAGGCCCCGAACGGCGAGGGCGCCAACCTGGCCATGCTCGACGGCGCCGAACCCGGCCGGGCCCTCGCCGCCCACCCCGACGACACCGAGGCGGCCCTCACCGCGTACGAGCAGGCCGTGTTCCCCCGCAGCGCCGAACCCGCCGTGTACGAGGGCGTCGAACTCCGGGGGACCGACTCCGCCGACAACACGGCCCAGGGCCTGATCGACCTGTTCACCGCGAACGGCCGACGAGCCGCCGACGGCCCGCCTTCCCGGCCTTGACGCCGTCCCGTGGAAGGGCACGGCCCCCGACACCGCTCACCCGCCCGCGGCACACTCCTGCGCCTGCGCCAGGTACCGCGCCACCGGCCCCAGGGTCAGCAGGCCGCTGGCGGCGCCGGCGTGCTCCGCGCTCGCCCCCCGCAGGGCGGCCGCGGCGCGCGCGGCGACGGCGCGCTCGCCGAGGCGCACGGCGGCCCGGGCGGTCAGGCACCACAGGGCCTCCTGCAGGTGGTCGTGCGGGGGATCGGGCACCGCGGCGAGCGCGCTGCGGGCCTCCTCGCCCCGGTCCTGGGCGAGCAGCACGAGCGGCCGCGCCCACGGCCGGTACGGCCCCCAGTCCAGGTGCGGGTCGGTGGGCGCGGGCCGGTCGTGCAGCAGGCGCAGCCCCAGGAGGGCGAGCGGGAACAGGCCGCGGTGCAGCCCCGGCATCCCGGCGTCCCGCAGGGCGTTCTCGGCGGCGCGGTAGCGCTGCGCGGCCTCGGCGGCGCTCGGTCCGCCGGGCCGGGTGCTGCGCTCGGCCGCGGCCCGGGCCCGGAACCACCCGGTGAGGACGGGGACCAGGGGCGCCTCGGTGCCGGCGGCGAGCCGTTCGGCGGCCTCGGCGTGCGCGGTGGCGGCGTCGAGGTCGCCGAGGGCCGAGGCGGACTGCAGGCGCACGAGCCGGCCGAGGACGGCGAAGTTCGCCAGGCCGTGCCGGGTGGCCAGGTCGAGGATCTCGGCGCCGGTCTCGTCCCGGACCGCCGCGAGTCCGGGGCGGGCGAAGGACTGCAGGAACACCCCTTTGAGGGCGAAGGCCAGCAGCGCGGGATCGGCCAGGTCCCGGGCCAGCGCCTCGGCCCGGAGCGCCGCGTGCCGCGCGCGCTCCGACTCCGCCCCGCACAGGTCGGCGGTGCGGCTCTCGACGGCGATCGTGGCCAGGAGCCGGGCGCGCAGGTCGGCGGGGCCGTCGGGGCCGAGCGCGGCGAGGGTGCGCTCGGCGGCCGCGACGACGGCGCGGGACTGCTCGGGGTCGTCGGCCCGGCTCCAGAGTGCGGGCACGTCGTAGGCGCCGATGACCCGGGCGGTCAGGAAGGGGTCCGCCGTGCGTTCCGCCGCCAGGGCGGCGGCCAGGCGCTCGCGCCGCGAGTGGACGAGGGCGTCGCCGCCGGCCAGGGCGAGGGTGCGGGCCAGGTCCACGGTGGTCCGCGGACCGAACCCGGCCCCGGCCCCGAACCCGGTTCCGGGACCGGCCCACACCGTCCGCGCGCCGTCCAGGGACGCGGATCCGTTGAGGATGTCCGTCTCCAGCCGCCGCAGTTCGCCACCGGGGTCCAGCCCGAGCTGACCGACGAGCACCGTCCGGGCGCGGCGCAGGGCGGCCAGCGCGTCGCCCCGGCGGCCCGCGCGGTACAGCGCACGGGCCAGCAGCGCCCAGGCCGGCTCGCGCCACGGGTGCTCGGCGACGTGGGCGCCCAGCTCGGCGGCGAGAGCGGCCCCCTCCCCGCGGTCGAGGAGGATCCGGGCGCGCAGCTCCACCCCCTCCAGCCTCAGCTCCTCCAGCCGGGTCCGCTCGCGCCGCGCCCACGGGGAGCCGGGCAGGTCGGCGTAGGCCGGTCCGCGCCAGTCGGCGAGCGCCGCGCCGAGGCCGGCCACCTCGCCGGGGTCGCGCCGGGCCCGGGCCAGGGCGTCCTCGTACCGGTGGACGTCCACGTCCTCCCGCGGCAGGCGCAGCGCGTAGCCGGGCCCCTCGGTCACGATGACCCGCGGCGCGGTACGGGGCGGCCGGCCGGGTTCCAGGGCCCGGCGCAGCGCGGCGACGAAGGTCCGCAGGGCGCCCACCGCGCGGGCCGGCGGATCGTCCCACAGGTCGTCGACGAGGGCGTCGGTGGTGACCATCCGCCCCTCGGCGGCGACGAGCCGGGCGAGCACCTCGCGGTGGCGGGGCCCGCCCAGCTCGACCGGGGTGCCGTCGTCCCGCAGGGCCCGTACGGCACCGAGTACGTCGATTCGCATGCCCCCATCCTCCGGGCCGGCGCCGGCCGCGCCCAACCGCACTGATCGGCTGCTGATCGCCGTCGCCCAGGCTGGTCCCGCCGGTCACCCCCCGACCCGGACGGTCACCCCCCGACCCGGCCGGTCACCCCCCGACCCGGCCGCTCACCCCACCCGAGAGGAAGGCCCCTCATGACGCCCACCATCCCCGGCTTCGACCACGTCCGCCTGCCCGGTACGGACGGTGTGGAGCTGGCCGCCGCCGTCGGCGGCAGCGGCAGCCCGCTCGTGCTGCTGCACGGCTTCCCCCAGACCCACCTGATGTGGCGGCACGTCGCCGAGCGGCTCGCCGGCGAGCACACGGTCATCTGCCCCGACCTGCGGGGCTACGGCGCCAGCGACAAGCCGGCGGCCACCGGCCCCGAGGTGTACGCCAAGCGCACCATGGCCGCCGACACCGTGGCGCTGGCGGCGGCGCTCGGCCACGAGCGCTTCGCCCTCGTCGGGCACGACCGGGGCGCCCTGGTCGCCTTCCGGGCGGGGCTGGACCACCCCGAGACCGTCACGCACCTGGGCATCCTCGACATCGTGCCGACCCTCGCCATGTGGAACGTCCTGCACGGGACCTCGGCGGCGGTCGGCTACCACCTCTATCTGATGGCACAGCCGCCCGGCCTGCCGGAGACGATGATCGCGCGCAGCGCGGACGCGTTCTTCGGCTCCTTCCTCGACGCCTGGGCCGCCGACCCCACCGCCGTGCCGCAGGACGTGCGCGCCGCGTACCTGCGGGCGAGCGCCGCGGCGGTGCCCTCGATCGTCGCGGACTACCGGGCCTCGGCGGGCATCGACGTCACGCACGACCAGGCCGACCTGGACGCCGGGTCGCAGCTGGCCATGCCCGTGACCGTCGTCCAGCAGGACTGGGGCGCGCGCCTGGGCTACGACGCCGCCGCCGTCTGGAGGGCCTGGGCCCCCGACCTGGACCACCGGCTGACCCGCGCGGGCCACTTCATGGCCGAGGAGGCGCCCGACGAGATCACCCGCGCGATCCGCAGCCTGCTCGCCCGCTGAAGCCTGCTCGCCCGCTGACCCCCGCGCCGCCGCTCTCCCCGCCGGCCGGGCCCCCACGGCGCCCCCGAACGGGTGGCGGCGGCGCGGCTCCGGGCAACCGGCCCTGTCCCCACCCCGGCCGCTGCCTTGAATGGGGGAGGAGCGGCCTCCACGGGCCGTTCCGACGACACACCAGGAGGCGCCCGCCATGGAAGCACCGCACGAGGACCGACCCCACCGACCCGCTGCCCCCGCCCGCCCGGCCCGACGCGGGCACCCCCGACTCCTGCCCGGCACCCTGGCGCTCGCCGCGGCCGCCCTCGCGCTCGGGACGTCCGGTCCGACACCGTCGGCCGCCGCGTCGGAGCTGTGCCCGGCCGGGAACCTCTGCCTCTACACGGGCGGCATCGGCATCCCCGAGCCGCTCCAGATCCGCCAGTGCCGGAGCCGGGAGTTCGACCCCCCGTTCCGCGCCCGCAAGATCGAGAACAACACGCCGGTGACCGCGAGGGTCTCGACGGCCGACGGCGCGACCCTCGACGTCCAGCCCCGCCAGACGGTGGCCTTCGCCCCGGACCTGTACCTCACCGCAGCGGGGACCCTCTGCTGACCCGAGCCGGCGCCCCGCCCCGTCCCGCCGCCGCCACGTCGACCTGCGGGTCGACCCCGACATCCAGACCCTGCCCTTCGGTTCGAAACCGCAGGGGCCGTTCCACGCGCCGTCCCGCGGTGCGCCCGGGAGACCTCGCCCGGACCGGCCCCCGCCGTCCCGGCCCGGCGGGGCACCGGGATAATGATCTTGGAAGCTGGCGGGTGCCGGGCGAGGGGCGGACAGGGTGCGGATCAACGTTCTGGGGCCGCTTCAGGTCGTACGGGGTGGGGACGGGGCGGCGGCCTTCGAGGTCGGCGGGACGCGGCTTCGGCTGCTGCTGGTCCGGCTGGCCCTCGACCCCGGGCGCGTGGTCACCCGTGAGCGCCTGGTGGACGACCTGTGGGCGGACACGCCGCCGGAGGAGCCCGCCGGCGCCCTGCAGTCCCTGGTCTCCCGGCTCCGCCGGGCGCTGGGGGACGGCCGGACGGCGGTCGGTTCGCACCCCGCCGGGTACCTGCTGGACCTGCCCCGGGCGAGCGTGGACGCCTGGGACTTCGAGCAGCGGGTGGCCACGGGGCGGGCGGCACTGACGGCGGGCCGGTCCGCCGAGGCGGTCGCGCTGCTGGACGGGGCACTGGACCTGTGGCGCGGGGCACCGTTCGCGGACGCCGCGGGCGCCGGGTTCACCTCCGCGCCGGCGGCCCGGCTGGAGGAGCTGCGGCTGGCGGCGCTCGAGGACCGGGCGGACGCCCTGCTCGCCCTCGGCGGCACCGAGGCGCTGCCGCGGCTGGTCGCCGAGCTCACCGGACTGCGGGTCACCCACCCGCTGCGCGAACGGACCGCCGTCAGGCTGATGCGCGCGCTCCACGCGGACGGGCAGCAGGCGGCGGCGCTGGAGGTGTTCGAACGAACCCGGCGGGCGCTGGCCGAGGAACTGGGCGCGGACCCGTCGGCCGAACTGCGGGACGCCCACCTGCGGGTGCTGTCCGGCGCGACGCCGCCGGCGCCCGGGCCGGCCCCGGCTCCCGCGGGGTTCCCGGCCGGGCGGGCGGCACTGCCCCGGTGGCTCACCGCCCTGGTCGGCCGCGACGAGGCGCTGGCAGCGGTCGAGGAACGCCTGCACCGCTCCCGCCTGGTGACGCTGACCGGGCCGGGCGGCGTCGGGAAGACCCGGCTGGCGATCGCGGCCGCGAGGGCCGCCCCGCCCACGACGGACGTCCGGCTCGTCGAACTCGCGGGCGCCGCCGGGTCCGACCGGCCCGACCGGCCCGACGGGCCCGACGCGGTGACCCGGGCCGTGCTGACCGCTGTCTGCCGCCCGGCGGAGGCCGGCGTGCTGGCCGGCGGCCTGCCCGCCGGCGATCAGGCCGGGGAACCCGTCGACCGGATCATCCGGGCCCTGGAGGGCCGTGACGTCCTGCTCGTCCTGGACAACTGCGAGCACCTGATCGAGGACGCGGCCCGGTTGACCCACCGCCTGCTGGCCGCCGCGCCCCGGCTCACCGTGCTGGCCACCAGCCGCGAACCGCTCGGCATCACCGGCGAGGCGCTCTGGCCGGTGACACCGCTCGCCGTGCCCGAGCCCGGCGCCACCGCCCGGGAAGCGCTCGCGCACCCGGCCGTCGACCTCTTCACCCAACGGGCCGCCGCCGCCTGCCCCGGCTTCACGTTGGACCACGACACCGTCGAGCCGGTCGTCCGGATCTGCCGCGAGCTGGACGGCCTGCCGCTGGCCCTCGAACTGGCGGCGGCCCGGCTGCGGGCCCTGAGCCCCGGACAGGTCGCGGCGCGACTGCACGACCGGCTGCGGCTGCTGGACCGCGGCCCACGCACCGCCCCCGACCGCCACCGCACCCTGCGCGCCGTCATCGACTGGAGCTGGGAACTGCTCGACGAGGACGAACGCACCCTGCTGCGACGGCTCTCCGTGTTCGCCGGCGGAGCGACCCTCCCCGACGCCCACCTGGTCTGCGCCGACCACTGGCCGAGCCGGCCGGCGCCCGACCCGACGGCCGTGGAGGACCTGCTGGCGTCCCTGGCCGACAAGTCCCTGGTCGACAGCTTCCCGGCCGACAGCTTCCCGGACGACAGGTCCCCGGTCTCCCCGTCCCCGGCCGCGGCCGGCGGCCGGGAGACCGGCACGGTGCGCTACCGGCTGCTGGAGACGGTCCGCGCCTACGCCGCCGAACGGCTCGCCGAGACCGGCGAGGACGACCGGACCGGCGCCGCCCACCTGCGCCGCTTCGTCGAACTCGCCGAGAACGCCGAACCCCGGCTGCGGACGGACGGCCAGCGCGGCCGGCTGGCCCGGCTCGACGCCGAGCAGGGCAACCTGGACGCGGCACTGCGCCGGGCGGTCGCCGTCGGCCCACCGGAGCACGCGCTGCGGCTGACGGCCGCCCGGGCCTGGCCCTGGCTGATGCGCGGTGAGGGCCGTGAGGCCGGCGAGTGGACGGCGGCCGTCCTCGCGGCCCACGGCCGCACCCCGCCGCCCGGCCTGGAGCAGGCCCACGCCCGCTGCGTGATCCTGGCCCACCTCACCGCCCCGCTCCGGGAGAACGACGGGTCCGCGATCCCACCGGAGGCGATGGGCGCGGCGCTGGTCACGGCCCAGCAGGCCGACCACCCGGTCGCCCTGGTCGCCGCGCTGCTGCTCGCCATGGCGGGACCGCCGCACGCCGTGGCCGCGACCGCGCGGCGGTACGTCGGGCACCCCGACCGGTGGATGCGCGCCGCCGCCCAACTGGTGCTCGGCCGGGTCGAGTTGGGCGCGGGCCGGATCGGGCCCGCCGAGCACTGCCTGCGCACGGCGGTGGACGGCTTCCGCGCCCTGGGCGACCGCTGGGGGCTGGCCATGGCGCTGGTCACGCTCGCCGCGCTGCTGTCCGTCACCGGCGCGGCCGACGAAGCCCTCGCGGCACTGACGGAGGCCGGCCAACGGGACGCCGAGACGGGCGGCCGCGGCGAGGCGCCGCTGACCCTGCTGCTGTCGGGCCGGCTGCGGGCGCGCCGCGGCGAACTGGCCGCGGCCCGGGCCGACCGCCTCGGCGTGCCGCGGCCGGGACCCACCCCGTCGTCGGCGCCGCTCAGCCCAGCAGCACCGCGCAGCCCCGCAGCACCGCGCAGCCCCTCGAC
>NZ_JBEXJK010000282.1:0-10731 GCF_040609095.1 Kitasatospora sp. NPDC004799 | reverse complement strand
GGACCCTGTGGGAGAGTAGGACGCCGCCGAACAATTCTTCAGAAGAACCCCCAGCCGGGGAAACCGGGCTGGGGGTTCTTCGCGTTTCCGGGGCGATGTCAGAGCTTGAGCTTGAACCCGACGTGGGAGGCCGTGAAGCCGAGCCGCTGGTAGAAGCGGTGGGCGTCCGTCCGCGTCGCGTCGGAGGTGAGCTGGACGAGGTCGGCGCCGAGTTCGCGGGAGCGTTCGACGGCCCACTCGATCAGTTCGGTGCCCAGTCCGCTGCCGCGTTCGTCGGCGTGGATGCGGACGCCCTCGATGATCGTGCGGGTGGCGCCGGCCCGGGAGAGGCCCGGGACGACGGTGAGCTGCAGGGTGCCGACGGTGCGGCCGGCCCGGTCGGCGACGATCAGGTGCTGGTGCGGGTCACCGTCGATCCGGGCGAAGGCGGTGCGGTAGGGCGTGAGGTCGTCGGGGCTCTCGCGGGTGGCTCCCAGCGGGTCGTCGGCCAGCATGGCCACGATCGCGGGCAGGTCGTCGGGGGTGGCCCGTCGGATCGTCAGAACAGCCGTTTCAGTCATGATCAGAGAGTAGAAGCAGGACTTACGGCCACCAACCCCGGTCTACGCCCGTAGCACCCCTTCACGGCCCTTCTGAAGGGTCCTGGGACCCTGGACGATCCCTCACGCCCCGGGTACGGCGCTGGTGATGACGGCGAAGACCGCGCCGTGCGGGTCGACCAGCTGGGCCAGGCGGCCGACGCCGTGCACGTCCATGGCCGGGATCCGGACCGTCGCGCCGAGGGTGTCGGCGATGGCGAGGGCGGCGTCGGTGTTCGGGACCTCGAAGTAGGGGAGCCAGTGCGAGCCGGTGCCGCGCGCGGTGTGCTCGGGGCTCAGCTGCAGGATGCCGCCGTGGGCGTCGTCGGTGCCGCCGCCGGCCGGGGTGAGGACGGTGTACATCACCTCGCCGAGCGGCACGTCCTGCTCCTGCCAGTCGAAGACGGCGCGGTAGAAGGTCTTGGCGCGCTCGGCGTCGATGCTGTAGCACTCGGTCCAGCAGAGGCTGCCCTCCGCGGTGACGAGGTCCAGGCCGCGGGTGTCGTGCGGCTGCCAGACCGCGAAGTCGGCGCCGGTCGGGTCGGTGTAGCCGGCCATCCGGCCCGCGCTGAAGACGTCGAAGGGGGCGAACCGGACGCGGCCGCCGGCCTGTTCGACCAGGGCGGTGGTGCGGTCGGCGTCCTCGGTGGCGAAGTAGAGGGTCCAGCCGGGCGGGGTGCCCTCCTCGGCGAGCGGGCCGAGGGCGGCGACCGTACGGCCGTCGAGCTGGAAGAAGCCGTAGCCGCCGGCCTCGGGCCCGGCGGAGTCGAAGGTCCAGCCGAACAGCGCGGTGTAGAAGTCGACGGACGCGCGGGTGTCGGGGCTGCTCAGGTCGAGCCAGTCCGGGGCACCGGGACGGAAGTCGGTGTTGAGCATGGCGGCACTGCTCCCTCGGACGGGCGCGGGCCCCGGGGCGGGCGCGGTCGACGGCGGCTCCCCCGTGGTCCCCGACCCTCCCAGCCTGGCACCTCGGCCGGGGCGGTGCATGGCGGCGCCGAGGCTCGGCGGACGGGCCTGTCGGCTCCGGGCGGTACGGTGCGTAGCGGAATCGATCCACCCGTACCGGTCGAAGGGGGTCCGGTGAGCAAGCAGGCGGCGCAGTCCGGGCAGCAGGTGCCGCGCCAGCTCGCGCAGGTCGAGGGCGTGCTGGAGCGGATCACCTATGCCAATGAGGAGACGGGCTACACGGTGGCCCGGGTGGACACCGGCCGGGGCGGGAACGACCTGCTCACGGTGGTGGGTGCGCTGCTGGGGGCGCAGGTCGGCGAGTCGTTGCGGCTGCACGGGCGGTGGGGCTCGCACCCGCAGTACGGGCGGCAGTTCACGGTGGAGAACTACACCACGGTGCTGCCCGCCACGGTCCAGGGGATCCAGCGCTACCTGGGCTCGGGGCTGATCAAGGGGATCGGGCCGCGGTTCGCCGAGCGGATCGTGGAGCGCTTCGGGGTGGACACCCTGGAGGTGATCGAGAACGAGCCGGGCCGGCTGATCGAGGTGCCGGGCCTGGGGCCGAAGCGGACGAAGAAGATCGCGGCGGCCTGGGAGGAGCAGAAGGCCATCAAGGAGGTGATGGTCTTCCTGCAGGGGGTCGGGGTGTCCACCTCGCTGGCTGTGCGAATCTACAAGCAGTACGGCGACGGCTCGATCGGGGTGGTGAAGAACGAGCCGTACCGGCTGGCGTCGGACGTCTGGGGCATCGGCTTCCTGACGGCGGACCGGATCGCCCAGGCGGTCGGCATCCCGCACGACAGCCCGGAGCGGGTGAAGGCCGGCCTGCAGTACGCGCTGTCGCAGAGCACCGACCAGGGGCACTGCTTCCTGCCGGAGGAGCGGCTGATCGCGGACGGCGTGAAGCTGCTCCAGGTGGACGTCGGGCTGGTGATCGACTGCCTGGCGGAGCTGGTGGCGGCCGAGGGGGTGGTGCGCGAGGCGGTCCCGGGGGAGGGCGGCGAGCCGGTCACCGCGGTGTACCTGGTGCCGTTCCACCGGGCCGAGATCTCGCTGGCCAACCAGCTGGTGCGGCTGCTGCGTTCGGACGCGGACCGGATGCCGTGGTTCGGCGACGTGGACTGGCCGGTGGCGCTGGACTGGCTGGCGAAGCGGACCGGGGCCGAGCTGGCGCCGGAGCAGGAGCAGTCGGTGCGGCTGGCGTTGACCGAGAAGGTCGCGGTGCTGACGGGCGGTCCGGGCTGCGGCAAGTCGTTCACGGTGCGGTCGATCGTGACGCTGGCGCTGGCGAAGCGGGCGAAGGTGGTGCTGGCGGCGCCGACCGGCCGGGCGGCGAAGCGGCTGGCGGAGCTGACCGGCGTGGAGGCGTCGACGGTGCACCGGCTGCTGGAGCTGAAGCCGGGCGGGGACGCCGCGTACGACCGGGACCGGCCGCTGGACGCGGACCTGGTGGTGGTCGACGAGGCCTCGATGCTGGACCTGATCCTGGCGAACAAGCTGGTCAAGGCCGTGCCGCCGGGCGCCCACCTGCTGTTTGTGGGCGACGTGGACCAGCTGCCCTCGGTGGGGGCCGGGGAGGTGCTGCGGGACCTGCTGGCCGAGGGCGGGCCGATCCCGTCGGTGCGGCTGACCAGGATCTTCCGGCAGGCCCAGCAGTCCGGCGTGGTGACCAACGCGCACCGGATCAACGAGGGCAGGCCGCCGCTGACGGACGGTCTGGCGGACTTCTTCCTGTTCGCCGAGGACGACACCGAGCGGGCGGCCGGGCTGACGGTGGACGTGGTGGCGCGCCGGATCCCGCAGAAGTTCGGCTTCGACCCGCGCCGGGACGTGCAGGTGCTGGCGCCGATGCACCGCGGCCCGGCCGGCGCGGGGAACCTGAACACCCTGCTCCAGGCGGCGGTGACGCCGGCCCGGGAGGGGCTGGCCGAACGCCGGTTCGGCGGTCGTACGTTCCGGGTGGGGGACAAGGTCACCCAGATCCGCAACAACTACGACAAGGGGCGGAACGGCGTCTTCAACGGCACAGTGGGAGTGGTGACCGCCCTCAGCGTGGACGACCAGCGGCTGACGGTGCTCACCGACGAGGACGAGGAGGTGGCGTACGACTTCGACGAACTGGACGAGCTGTCCCACGCGTACGCGGTGACGATCCACCGCTCGCAGGGCAGCGAGTACCCGGTGGTGGTGATTCCGGTCACCATGTCCGCTTGGACGATGCTCCAGCGGAACCTGCTCTACACCGCTGTGACCAGGGCTCGGAAACTGGTCGTGCTGGTGGGGTCACGCAAGGCGATCGGGCAGGCCGTCCGGGCCGTCAGCGCAGGTCGGAGGCATACCGCACTCGACCATAGGCTGGCAGCTGGATGATTATCCAACGGGATGGTTGCCTCTAATGTTCTCTTGACGTGAAGAGATTTACGGCAGAGCCTAGGGTGGTGCCGATCTTGTCCGGTTCGTACCGGCTGCGGCGGCAGGTTTTGTAGGGGCGGGCCCTTTCGGGCCACCCCGGGTGCGCGGCTGTCCTCCGGATGGGGGATGGTAGAGACAGTCAGGGCACCTTGGAAGAGGATTCATTTCGTCGGTGAGGAAGACGTGAGCGACAACTCGGTAGTACTGCGGTACCAGGACGGCGAGTACGAGTACCCCGTCGTCGAGAGCACTGCGGGCAACTCCGGCTTCGACATCTCGAAGCTGCTCCCGCAGACCGGCCTGGTCACCCTGGACAACGGCTTCGGTAACACCGCCGCGTACAAGTCCGCGATCACCTTCGTGGACGGCGACAACGGCATCCTGCGGTACCGCGGCTACCCGATCGAGCAGCTCGCCTCCGATGGCGGCTTCATCGAGACCGCGTACCTCCTGATCAACGGTGAGCTGCCGAACGCGGACCAGCTGGCGGAGTTCAACCGCGAGATCACCCAGCACACCCTGCTGCACGAGGACGTCAAGCGCTTCTTCCAGGGCTTCCCGCGGGACGCCCACCCGATGGCCATGCTGTCCTCGGTCGTCGGCGCGCTGTCCACGTTCTACCCGGAGAGCCACAACCCGTTCGACGCGGCCCAGCGCCACCTGTCGACCGTCCGCCTGCTCGCCAAGCTGCCGACGATCGCCGCGTACGCGTACAAGAAGGCGATGGGCCAGCCCTTCGTCTACCCGCGCAACGACCTGAGCTACGTCGAGAACTTCCTGCGGATGACCTTCGCCGTTCCCGCCGAGGACTACGAGCTCAACCCGGTCGTCGTCAACGCGCTGGACAAGCTGCTCATCCTGCACGCGGACCACGAGCAGAACTGCTCGACCTCCACCGTGCGCCTGGTCGGCTCCAGCCACGCCAACCTGTTCGCCTCGATCTCGGCCGGCATCTCGGCCCTGTGGGGCCCGCTGCACGGCGGCGCCAACCAGGCTGTGCTGGAGATGCTGGAGAGCATCCAGAAGGACGGCGGCGACGTCGACGCGTTCATCACGAAGGTGAAGAACAAGGAGGCCGGCGTCAAGCTGATGGGCTTCGGCCACCGGGTCTACAAGGCCTTCGACCCGCGCGCCGCGCAGGTCAAGCTGCTCGCGCACGAGGTCCTCGGCCAGCTCGGCAAGAACGACGAGCTGCTGGACATCGCGCTCAAGCTGGAGGAGCACGCCCTCAAGGACGACTTCTTCATCTCGCGCAAGCTGTACCCGAACGTGGACTTCTACACCGGCCTGATCTACCGCGCCATGGGCTTCCCGACCAGCATGTTCACCGTGCTGTTCGCGCTCGGCCGGCTGCCGGGCTGGATCGCCCACTGGCACGAGATGATCAACGACCCGACCAGCCGGATCGGCCGTCCGCGCCAGATCTACACCGGCACCGCGATCCGCGACTACGTCCCGCTGGACGCCCGCTGACCTGAGCGGAGCCGACCACCGGCCCGCGCGGAAGCTGAGAGGGGCCCGGCCGCTGCCTGAGCGGCCGGGCCCCTTCGCGTCCCGTCGGCGCGCCCGAGGGCCCGCGCGGGGACGGAACCGTACGGCGCACGACTCCGGGGCCGGCCGCAGCGGGGGACGGCCGCTCAAAGCGTCCCGGGCCCGCCAGAACCCCGGCGTCGTGCGCGAAGGCCGTCGAGGACGACGACCGTTCCCGGGGCCCGCCGGAGCCCCGTCGACGGCAGCCCGCCGGAAGCGCGGGGGCACGTTGCCGTTCAGCGTGTCCCCGCCCAGCGGAAAACTGCCGCACTACCAACCTAAGACGTATCAGGGTGCGAGAAGTTACGCCCGGGGGGTGTGAGCTGCCTCTCGCCACGCTCCGTGTGCGCGTCGTACCAGGCCCATATCACACCTTTCCTCGAGTGGGACGTCACCCTCCCCGCAGTCACGGCAACCGAGCGTGATAGGAATCGTGGCATTCCGGTACGGACCGTCGCGCACATTCGCAGCGCGGCGGCGGAACTGGGGAGGGAGTGCGCAGATGGCCAGGAACGTCGTCGTCACCGGCGGTGGCACGGGAATCGGGTACGAAGTCACCCGGCGGTTCGTCGAGGCCGGCGACCACGTGGTGATCGTGGGCCGCCGCCGGGAGGTCCTGGAGAAGGCCGCGGCCGCTCTCGGGCCGAACGTCACCCCGCTGGTGTGCGACCTCGCCGACCCGGACGCCGTCGAGGCCGCGCTCGCCGAACTGCCCGAGCGGATCGACGTCCTGGTGAACAACGCGGGCAGCCGGGAGACGGTGGTGGGCGGCGGGCCGCACGCCCTGCTGGCGCGCTGGCGCGGCGACTTCGAGCGCAACGTGCTGACCGTGGTGATGCTCACCGAGTCGGTCCGCGACCGGCTCACCCCGGGCTCCGGCCGGGTGGTCACCATCAGCTCCATCGCCGCCCTGCGCGGGGCCGGCTCGTACGGCGCGGCGAAGGCCTCGCTGCACGCCTGGAACCACTTCCTGGCCGCCCAGTTGGGCACCTCGGGCATCACCGCCAACATCGTCGCGCCGGGCACCGTCGCGGGCACCGAGTTCTTCGGGCCGCGGCTGGACGAGGCCGAGGTCGCCCGCCGGGCCGCCCGCACCCTGCTCGGGCGGATCGGCGAGACCGGCGAGGTCGCGGCGGCGGTGCAGTTCCTGGCCTCGCCCGAGGCCGGGTTCATCACCGGCGAGATCCTGCACTGCAACGGCGGGGAGCTGCTGGGGCGTTGACGCCCCGGAGCGCCCGTACGCGCGAGGGCCCCGGACCGGTGTCGGTCCGGGGCCCTCGCGCGTACGGGTTCAGGCGGGCCGGAAGCGGCGCAGCCGGAGGCTGTTGGTGACCACGAAGACCGAGGAGAAGGCCATCGCGGCCCCGGCGATCATCGGGTTCAGCAGCCCGGCGGCGGCCAGCGGGATCGCCGCCACGTTGTAGCCGAAGGCCCAGCACAGGTTGCCCTTGATGGTGCCCAGGGTGCGGCGGGAGAGCCGGATGGCGTCCGCCGCCGCGCGCAGGTCGCCGCGGACCAGGGTGAGGTCGGCGGCCTCGATCGCGGCGTCGGTGCCGGTGCCCATCGCCAGCCCGAGGTCGGCCTGGGCGAGCGCGGCCGCGTCGTTGACGCCGTCGCCGACCATCGCCACGACCTTGCCCTCGGCCTGCAGCCGCTTGACGGTGTCGACCTTGTCCTCGGGGAGGACCTCGGCGATCACGTGCTCCGGTGCGATCCCGACCTCGGCCGCGACCGCCTCGGCGACCAGCTTGTTGTCACCGGTCAGCAGCACCGGGGTCAGGCCCAGCGCCCGCAGCTCGGCGATCGCCTCGGCGCTGGTCGGCTTGACCGCGTCGGCCACCTCCAGCACGGCCCGCGCCTCGCCGTCCCATCCGACCGCGATCGCGGTGCGGCCCGCCGCCTCGGCGGAGCGCTTGGCCTCGGCCAGCGCCTCGGGCAGCTGCTGCGACCACTCCTTCAGCAGGGCCTCCCGGCCGGCCACCACGGCGTGGCCGTCCACCACGCCCTGGACGCCGAGGCCCGGGACGTTCTCGAAGCCCTCGACGGCGGGCAGTTCGCCGGCCTTGGCGGCGGCGTTGGCGATCGCCCGGGCGATCGGGTGCTCGGAGGCGTGCTCCAGCGCGCCGGCCAGGCGCAGCACCTCGGCCTGGTCCACGCCCGCGGCGGTGTGCACCGCGAGCAGGGTCATCTGGCCGGTGGTGACGGTGCCGGTCTTGTCCAGGACGATGGTGTCGACCTTGCGGGTGGACTCCAGGACCTCCGGGCCCTTGATCAGGACGCCCAGCTGGGCGCCGCGGCCGGTGCCGACCAGCAGCGCGGTCGGGGTGGCCAGGCCGAGGGCGCACGGGCAGGCGATGATCAGCACGGCCACCGCGGCCGTGAAGGCGGCGGTCCAGCCCTCGCCGGTGCCCAGCCAGTAGCCGAGGGTGGCCACCGCGAGGGTGATCACGATCGGCACGAAGACCGCGGAGATCCGGTCCGCGAGGCGCTGGGCGGCGGCCTTGCCGTTCTGCGCGTCCTCGACCAGCTTGGCCATCCGGGACAGCTGGGTGTCCGCGCCGACCCGGGTGGCCTCGACCACCAGCCGGCCGCCCGCGTTGACGGTGGCCCCGGTGACGCTGTCGCCGACGGAGACCTCGACCGGGACGGACTCACCGGTCAGCATCGAGGCGTCCACCGCGGACGCGCCCTCGACCACCACGCCGTCGGTGGCGATCTTCTCGCCCGGCCGGACCACGAAGCGGTCCCCCACGGCGAGGTCCGCGATCGGGATGCGCACCTCGGCGCCGCCGCGCAGCACCGTCACGTCCTTGGCGCCCAGTTCCAGCAGCGCCTTGAGGGCAGCACCCGCGGTGCGCTTGGAGCGGGCCTCGAAGTAGCGGCCGGCCAGGATGAAGGCGGTGACGCCGGCCGCCGCCTCCAGGTAGATGTTGGACGAGCCGTCGGTGCGGGCGATGGTGAACTCGAAGCCGTGCCGCATGCCCGGCATCCCGGCGTCGCCGAAGAACAGCGCCCAGAGCGACCAGAGGAACGCGGCGACGGTGCCGAGCGAGACCAGGGTGTCCATGGTGGCGGCGCCGTGCCGGGCGTTGGTGAACGCCGCGCGGTGGAACGGCCAGGCGGCGTAGGTGACGACCGGGGCGGCGAGGGTCAGCGAGAGCCACTGCCAGTTGTCGAACTGGAGGGCCGGCACCATCGCCATCGCGATCACCGGCACCGCGAGCGCCACCGCGGTGAACAGCCGCTGGCGCAGCGGGGCCAGTTCGTCGGACGGCTCGGCCTGCTCGGCGCCCTGTTCGGTGGCCGGCGGCTTGGGCAGCGCGGCGGTGTAGCCGGTGGCCTCGACGGTCGCGATCAGGTCGGCGACCTCGACACCGTCCTCGAAGGAGACCTTCGCCTTCTCGGTGGCGTAGTTGACGCTGGCCGTGACCCCGTCCATCCGGTTGAGCTTCTTCTCGATCCGGGCCGCGCAGGAGGCGCACGTCATGCCGCCGATCGAGAGTTCCACCTCCGCTGAGGCGGGTGCCTGCGTAGTCATCGTCGCTCCTCGTGAACGTCAATCGTGCGGTTGCCGTGCGGTACGGTCGGCGGCCGGGCCGTGATACCTCGGAGGGGTATCGGGCGGTGCCGGGTTCATTTATACCCCCGAGGGGTATCGGCCGCAAGCCCTCACCTTGCTTCGATCGATACCCCCCGCAGGTATTTTTTCAGGACCCGCGATCCGCTTGACTTGATACCCCCATGGGGTATTCACTCATGGCATCGAGGCCACGGGCGCACACCCACCCGTCCCCGCCGGAAACCCTGAGGAGGACCGCATGGCCGGCTACCACACCGACAAGGACCAGCTGCTGCGCCGACTGCGCCGCGTCGAGGGCCAGATCCGCGGGCTCCAGCGGATGGTCGACACGGACACCTACTGCATCGACACACTGACCCAGGTCTCGGCCGCCACCAAGGCCCTCCAGTCCGTCGCGCTGCAGCTGCTCGACGGCCACCTCGCCCACTGCGTCCACGACGCCATCGCGGGCGGCGGCGCCGAGGCGGACGCCAAGGTCGCCGAGGCCTCGCAGGCCATCGCCCGGCTCATGCGGGCCTGAGCACGCCCACCCGTTCCTGCTGCTTCCCCTTCCGCTTCCCGTTCCGCGCCATGAGGAGAGACCCCGCCATGAACACCCCGCTGCGCATCACCGCCTTCGCCGCCGGACTCGCCGCCTCCTTCGGCCTCGCCCTCGGTGTCGGCCACGCCACCGGCAGCGGCCCGACCGCCAAGCCCGCCGGCGGACACGCCTCCGCGGGGCACGCCAGCGCCGGGCACGCCAGCGCCGGGCACGCCGAGAAATCCGACGCCGGTGCGGCCGAGCACCTGCCCGGCGGGCTGCAGGTCTCCGAACGCGGCTACACGCTCAGCGTCGACAGCCCCTTCGTGACCGCCGGCTCCCCCACCGACCTGCGCTTCCGCATCCTCGGCGCGGACGGCAAGCCCGTCACCGCCTACCAGCAGCAGCACGAGAAGGACCTGCACCTGATCGTCGCCCCGCGCGACCTGTCCACCTTCCAGCACCTGCACCCGACGCTGGCCGCCGACGGCACCTGGAGCGCCCCGACCGCCGTCCCCGCCGCCGGCGAGTACCGGGTCTTCGCGGACTTCACCCCGGCCGGCCAGAGCGAGGGCCTCACCCTCGGCGCCGACCTGCACGCCGCGGGCGACCTGCGGCCCGCCCCGCTGCCGGAGACCGGACGGACCGTCACCGTCGACGGCTACACCGTCACCCTGGGCGGCGACCTCACCCCCGGGCGCAGCGGCCGGCTCACCCTGAGCGTCAGCAAGGACGGCAAGCCGGTCACCGACCTCCAGCCCTACCTCGGCGCGTACGGCCACCTGGTCGCCCTGCGCGCCGGCGACCTCGCCTACCTGCACGTCCACCCGGACACCACCACCCCGGGCCCGGAGATCGCCTTCACCACCACCGCCCCGAGCACCGGCGGCTACCGGCTCTTCCTGGACTTCAAGCACGGGGACACCGTCCGCACCGCGGCCTTCACCCTGACCACCGGCGGCCCCACCGCCCCCGCCCCGGCCGCGCCCGCCACCCCCGCCGCCGAGCACACCGAGGGCACGGCCGGCCACCAGCACTGAGCGGCCCCGCACGAGGTGCGCGAGAAGTCTGGCGAGCTGGAGGCCCTGGACCGGGCTTTGGAAGAGCTCGACGGCATCCGCCGCACTCTCGCCCCGCACGCGGTGCTGCTCGACGCCATGGGG
>NZ_JBEXJK010000281.1:0-10748 GCF_040609095.1 Kitasatospora sp. NPDC004799 | reverse complement strand
GCGTGAGGGAAACGCCCGGTTACATTCCGAACCCGGAAGCTAAGCCTTACAGCGCCGATGGTACTGCAGGGGGGACCCTGTGGGAGAGTAGGACGTCGCCGAACAATTATTCAGAAGAACCCCCAGCCGGGGAAACCGGGCTGGGGGTTCTTCGCGTTTCCGGAATGGCCCGCCTGCCCGCTGTGCTCAGCGCAGGCCCGCCTGCCCGCTGCCTCAGCGGGCAGGCGGGGAAGCCTTCAGATGAGGTGGTCGAACTCGCCGGCCTGGGCGGCGAGGAGGAAGGCGTGGAGCTGGGTGGTCGAGGTGGTGAGGATGACGGAGGGGTCGTCGGACTCGCGGAGATGGCGGACGTCCTGTCCTCCGGTGGCCAGCTCAACGCAGGTGCTGCCGCCATCGGCGTCACTGAAGGACGACTTCTGCCAGGCCAGGTGGGACATCGAGTGCCTTTCAATGCTGGAGTTTGTAGAGAAGGTGTTGAAGTAGCCCCCAGGAGTCGCGAGAGCTGTCACGCCGGGGCTTGCTGGTGTCGACGGCGGGCAGTGCGAGATCTCGGGCCTCTTGAAATTTTTGATGGTAGGCCGCCACGTCATCCGGATCGCCAAGGTGAACCGCGCGCTTCGGTCCATCCAGGATGATGGTCGAGAGGTCCCTGTATCCAGGGTCGCAGATGAGGAACGCGCCGGCGTATGGAGCCCTTCCCGGGGCATCGAACGGCAAGACCTCGATGGTGACGTTGGGGAGCTCTGCCATGTCTACCAGGTGGTGGAGCTGGTCGCGCATCACGCTCTTGCCGGCGAATTGCATCCGAAGTGCTGCTTCGTGGATGACGAACCGAAACTGTCGCTGCCTGTTGTCGGTCACGATGCGCTGACGTTGCAGGCGGAACTCAATGGCCGTGGCTGTGTCCCAACGACCGTCCTTGTAAGCGCCTTTGTAGATTGCCTCGACGTAGCCAGGGACCTGGAGTGTTCCGGGAATGTACAGCGCATCAAAGACGGCGAAGGACTCTGCTCGGTGCTCTGCTTCAGCCAAGTCCAGTGCGAGGGCGGGTACTTTCCCCTTGTACTCGGTCCACCAGCCTTTCCCGTCGCTCGCTCCGAGGTCGTGCAGCAGAGCGATGTAGGTCTTATCCGTGCACCCATAGGCTTCGAGCAAGACCGAGAGCCGCTCCGGGTCGAGCGCCGTTCGAGCTGCCTCGATGTGGCTCAGCTGCGGGCCCGCCATGCCGATGAGGGCGCCGGCGTCCTTGACCGCCAGGCCCGCCGCCTCGCGCAACCTCCTCAGCTCAGCGCCGAACCGCCGCTGTCGCTCGCTGATTTGGGTCCTGAGTGCCAAGGGTGATTCCTTCCGTGTTGGGCCAGTCTCCACCCACACGAGTGAGCTTAGCCAAGTTGGGCCGGGTATCTCGGCGATCTGGTTGCACGCGTAACACCTATCGCCCTACTCTCAGTGTTGCACCGATCACATGACGGAGTGTCTGCTTCGTCGATTCCCCTTCTCCCCCCTGGGGTCTCTCATGCGTGCCTGCAACCCTCCCGACTGGTCCACCGCTCGTACCGAGCTCTCCGACCTCCTCACCTCCGCCGGGTGGCGACCGTCCGTCATCTCCGACGCCGAACTCGCCCTCCACGAAGTCTTCTTCAACGCCTGGCGGCACGGGGACACCCTCGCTCCCATGGTCGTCCTGGCCCTCGCCGACCACCGGCTCCGGGTCTCGGTCGCCGACAACAGCCCGGTGATCCCCGACGACATCCGCCTTCCCGTCGACCTGCTCGCCGTCTCCGGTCGCGGCCTCTTCCTCGTCCGCGCACTCACCCACCGTTTCGGCGCCGAGCCCCGGAAGCAGGGCAAGGTCGTCTGGTTCGAGCTGCTGAAGGAAGCCGCCGCGTGAAGCGTCAGCCGATGAAGCCCGGCGACCCCCGCATCCGCTCCTACGCCGAGGAGGACCTCCTCATCCTCCTCGGTGAACTCCACGAGCGCGGCCGCAAGTACGGCCTCTACTTCCCCTCCGCCTGCACGGACAGGACCGCCGACGGCCGCCTCGTCGTCCGCTTCGGCATGGCCCCGGCGTCGACCCTCCTGAACCTCCTCACCCTCCTCCTCGACGCCGACCGCGAGCGCTCGTGCGGTTCCTGATCGCCGCCGCCTTCCTCACCCTCATCGCTCTCGCGATCGCCACCGTCGTCCTGGGCGTCATCACCACGCTCAACCTTGCAAGGCCCGACGAAGAGGAGTCCTGACATGCCCGGCCCCACCGTCGCCTCCGGCCCCGACCCCGCCGCCGACCCCGGCGTCGCCAACGCCCTCGCCGCGGCCAACTACGCCGTGGCCGCCGCCTTCAACACCGTCTTCGGCGTCGCCGTCGCTCCGCCCGTCCCCGACGACTTCGACTGGCCGGAGCTCGAGACCTTCGTCCACCACCTGGGCTTCGCCGCCGACGACTCCGACACCGCCCTCAACCTCTACCGCCTGCTCTTCGCCGTCCAGCGCATCGCCTACCGCGAGGCCGCCGGCCGCAACACCCCCTGGGACGCCACCCGCCTCAACCCGCGCTCCCACCACCGGTGACCGAGGGCGTTCGCCAGGCCGGCGGCGTCTCGCCGCATGACCAGGCAAGCCCGGTCACCGGTCGGCGACCGTGCACCGGCTGGTCAGTTCTGACCCAACACCCTGCGTCGCCGCTCGGCCGGGGTCTCCCCGGCACGCACGTACTCCCACTCGCGCACCAGCTCGGCAGCGGTGATCCGACACAGGACGCCCTTGTGGTCGTTGCCCCGGACCTCGACGAGCCACGAACCGTCGGCGACTCGGAAGATCTTGCGCGCGGGTATGTCCCCCGAGCCCACGCTGACCCCTTTGGGGACGTACTCCATGGCGATCCTGCGGGCCAGTCCGTCGGCCGCCGTACGGCCGCCTTCCGGGACGGCGTGCGTCGCGACGAGCTGCCAGCGGTGGTCTTCCTCGTAGCCGGCGCAGGTCTCGGCCTCCACGAGGACGACCCATCGAGCTTCCTTACGCGGAGCCGCATCGTTGATCACAGCCGCAACGTAGTGCCTGGGCCATCGCGCGTGAAGGCCGGCACGGGGAGCCGACTCGCGACCGAAGACGTCGGCGGTCTCGGCGCGAGCACTCGGAACGCGTCGGAGATTCTTGACGCGTCGGAAATCTCCGACGCATACTGGCGTCATGCCAACGGATGTGTTCGGCGCGCTGGCCAACCCGGTGCGGCGCAGACTGCTCGAAAGCCTGCGGGACGGCCCGCGCTCCACCGGCGAACTGGCCGGAATGTTCGACCTGGGGAGGCCCGCGGTCTCCGAGCACCTGGCGGTGCTCCGCAGCGTCGGGCTGGTGCGCGAGGAGCCCCGCGGCCGGCACCGGTTCCACCACCTCGAACCGGCCCGGCTGGCCGAGGTGAGCGACTGGCTGCATCCGTTCGAGCACTACTGGAAGCGGCGCCTGGAGGCGCTGTCCGACCTCCTGGACGAGGACAACGGGACATGACCGAGAACAACACCATCACCTGCGAGAAGTTCCTGCCCCACCCGCCGGCGGCGGTGTGGAAGGCCCTGACCGACCCCGAGCTCCACGCCCGCTGGTGGGCCGCCGGCGACATCAAGCCCGTCGTCGGGCACCGCTTCACCCTCGACATGGGCAACTTCGGCAGTCAGCCCTGCGAGGTGACCGAGGTGGACGACCAGCGGCTGCTGGCCTACCGGTTCGCCGAGGGCTCGCTCGACACCACCGTCACCTGGACGCTGCACCCGGAGGGCACCGGCACCCGCCTCGTCCTCGTCCACGCGGGCTTCGACCTCGACTCCCCGATGGGCCGGCAGGCGTTCGAGGGCATGGGCAGGGGCTGGCCGCACGTCCTGGACCGTCTCGACTCCGTCCTGGGCGAGACCGCTTAGGGGCCGGTGCCGCCCGAAGCGAACGCCCCGCCCGCGCAGTTCGGCGACGGCATCGGCACGAACTGGCAGCATGTCCCCATGGACGCAGTGGACCTGGGCAAGCTCGTCGTGCGCCGCGGCGAGGAGTCGGACGCGGACGCGCTGGTCGGCATCGACACGGTCGCGGCCGGCGGAGACGGGGAGCGGGCGGCGAGCATCCGGAGGTGGTGCCGACCGGACCAGGGCGGCCAGGTCTTCGTCGCGGAAGGCGCGTTCGGGCCGCTCGGCTACTGCGTCGTCGAGTACACCTTCTTCGAGCAGGGCTTCGTGACGATGCTGATGGTCTCGCCGTCCGCTCGCGGCAGGGGCGTCGGCCGTCGCCTGCTGGACGCGGCGGCGGCCTCCTGCGAGACCCCGAAGCTCTTCACCTCGACCAACGTCTCCAACCATCCGATGCGGCGACTGCTGCACCGGGCCGGGTGGCAGCCGGCCGGCCTGGTCCACGGCCTCGACGACGGTGACCCGGAACTGTTCCACCTCCACCGGCCGCGGACCGGCACGCCGGAACCGCCCGCGCCGACCGCGTCGGAGGCCCGCCTCGACAGCGCCTGGGAGTGGTGGCACGCCGCGATCGAGGACGCCCAGGAGGGCCGCTGGATCCGCACGCCCGTCGAGCGCCAGGTGATGGACGACCTCGCCGCCGCGACCGTCGGGCTCGGCTACCTGGACCCGTCCGTCGAACTGCCCCTGCGCAACCGGCTCTTCCGCATCGCGACCTGGGCGGGCGTGCTCCGGCTCGCCGCCCGGGCCGGCGGCTGGGAGCTCGTCCCCGTCACCGGGGTGACCCCGCCCCGTCCTGCCGGGATGGCCGAACTGCTCTCCGCCGTCCATGCGGTGGGGGAGCAGGGCGAGACCTGGTTGCGGCGGCTGTCCGTCGACGGGCCGCCACCGAGCCGTGAGATCAACCGTGTTGAGGCCTTCCTGTTCGGCCCTGGGTCGGTCGAGGACCTCCGCCAGTTCTTCTACGACTGACCATGCCTTCCGGGGGAGCCCACCGTCTGATAGGGATGGCGGCGTGATCACGAACTCCTCGTTCCCGGGCGCCGTACGGGCCGCCACGTTCGACCGTCTGAGCACGCCCGGGTACCGGGGTCCGGTGGCGCTGGCCGTGTTGCTGGCCGTCGTCGCCGCCGCCCCGGAGGGTTCCGTGCAC
This sequence comes from Kitasatospora sp. NPDC004799, assembly GCF_040609095.1. NCBI lineage: Bacteria > Bacillati > Actinomycetota > Actinomycetes > Kitasatosporales > Streptomycetaceae > Kitasatospora > Kitasatospora sp. NPDC004799. The sequence goes on along the minus strand of NZ_JBEXJK010000281.1, from coordinate 5,648 downwards.
GGGACCGTGGCGACGGCGGTGGTGGTGGCCGGTTTCTTCGTACAGGTGCCGGTCGTGCTGCTCGCGACGGTCGGCACGCCGGGGGTCGTGGTGCTCGCGCTGGGCCTGGCGGGGCTGGCCGCGTCGCCCGCCGTACGGCGCCGCGTGCGGCGGCTCCCCCGGCCGGGCAACAGTGTGCTGCTGGGCTGCGCGCTGGCGTCGGGCGCCGTGGTGCTGGGCTTCAGCGTGCCGGGTGAGGACTACGGCCTGCTCGGGCTCGGCCTGTTCGCGCTCGCGCTCCTGCCGTTCGCGTGGTTCGCCTGGATCGCCCGGCAGACGGTGCGGGCCGCGGCGGAGCCGGCCGGGGAGGCCGGTACGGTGCGGCGGCGCGGCTCCTGGCGCTGGGTGGCGGGCCCGCTGCTGGTCGGTGCCGCGGCCCTGTCGATCAGTCAGGACGTCCCGCGCGAGGCGCGGTTCTCGGTCTCCCGGCCCGCGCTCACCTCGTACGCCGAGCAGGCCCTCGCTGTCGGGGCGACGGACCGCGCCCCGGCCTGGATCGGCGGCTACCCGGTCCAGGACACCGAACTGGTCGACGGCGGCGTGCGGTTCGCCGTCACCGGGTCCGGCGTCTTCGCCCACCACGGCTACGCCTACTTCCCGTCGGGCGGCCCGACGGGGCACCCCTCCCGCTACACGCAGGTCGACGGCCGCTGGTACAGCTGGTCGGGGCCCGACCACTTCTGAACCGCACCCGTTCGCATCGGCACGGCCGCTGGCGGAACCGGGGCCCCGTAGCCTGCCGGTATGACGATTCCTTGGCCCGACGAAGCCACGTTCGCCCACGGTGAGCGGGTGGCGCTGACCACCCCGGACCCGCCCCGCCCGGAACTCGGCCACCTGGGCCCGGAGGTCCTGGGCACCCGGGGTGTGGTCCTGGAATGCGTCATCGAGGCCGACGACCACGACCCCGGCCACGTCGGACCCGTCTACCACGTGCAGACCGAGGACGGCAGCCCGTGGTACCTGCGGCCGGAGTTCCTCGTCTCCGTCGATCGCTAGCGCACAGGAAGTCGGCCCGTCCGACTTCCTGTGCCACGGCCTCCCCGAAAACCGCGGGACAACGTGCCCCGGCCTCCGGTACGACACCCTGGTGAGACTGCGAACGAAGATCCACCGGGTCCGCCTCGGCCGGGACGAGTACCGGGTGGTCACCCTGGCGCGGCCGACCGCCGGCGCCTCGCTCCACGTGCTCCCGGGCGGCTGGTTCATGGACCTGCACCTCGACCGCCGGGGCGCCGAGGACCTCGCCACCGCCTGGGCCCTGGCCGCCCGCTCCCGGCGCTCTCTGATCCACCTGCCATTGCGCGCCAACCCCGGCCCGGCCGGCCTGCCCGACGTGCCGCCCGAGGACCGGCTGGACCTCCTGCTCGTCCACCACAGCCTCGGCTTCCCGCCCTCCCGCTGGAAGCAGGTCCGCGCCCGCCTGGGCGCCGGGACCCTGCACACCGTCGACCTCCCGGTCACCGACTTCCCACCGGAGGACGCCATCGACTACGAGCGCCACCACTTCGCCGGCTGGCGCGACGACCTGCGCTTCGCCGGGGCGGCCCACACGCTCGTGGTCACCGGCAGCCCCACGGCTTTCCGCTGGTCGGGGTCCCACCTCCACGCGGTCAGCCGCGAGGCCCCCGGCCGCCGCCCCGATGCCCACCACTGCACCGAACTCACCCACGAGGGCTGGGCCTCCGGCCGCACCGCCAAGGGCGTCCCGGCAACCCTCCACATCGTCTACGCCCCCCACCAGCCCACCACCCGGTGAGAGCAGGAAGTCGGCCCGGCCGACTTCCTGTGCGCCCAGGGGAGGACGGGGTCCGGCGGTGCTCACGTGGTGTAGCGATCGGCGGAAGCCGCGCGGTGCGTTGGAGCAGGAAGTCGGCCCGGCCGACTTCCCGCGTCTCCCGCGCCACCGGCCCGTGGCGCCCGAGCGCGCCCGCACTCCCCGGGCCGCACTGATCTGCTGCGGCCCGGCTGTGGCCGTCGCAGCCGGAGGGAGCCCTGTGGTGTGCCAGGGCGGCCCCTCGCCGGAGTGGGAAGTCGGCCCGGCCGACTTTCTGTGCGCCCGGGGCCGCCTGGTCTGGCGTGGGGTGCTGGGGGCGGCCGGGCTCACGCGGTGGGGCGACCGCCGGAGTAGGAAGTCGGCCTGGCCGACTTCTTGTGCGCGTAGGGCTGCACTGGTCCGATGCGGGGCGCTGGGGCGGACGGCCCGCGCTCACGCGGTGTGGCGGCTGGAGCAAGCCCTGTGGCGAGCTGGAGTGGAAAGTCGGCCTGGCCGACTTCCTGTGTGCCCAGGGTGTCCTGGCCTGGCGTGGGGTGAGGGGTCGGCGGCGACCTGGTGGCGTGCCAGGAGTGGGAAGTCGGCCCGGCCGACTTTCTGTGCGCGTGGGGCTGCACTGGTCTGGTGCGGGGTGCTGGGCCGGGGCGGTTGGGCAGTCGGAGGAAGTCGTGTGGCGTGCTGGGGCAGCCCTCTCGCGGGAGTAGGAAGTCGGCCTGGCCGACTTCCTGTGCGCCTAAGTGCCTGGATGGTTGGCCCGGGCCCGGGTGGTGCGGTGGCCGGCGGAGCGCCCGCGGCGCGCTGGCGTGGGAAGTCGGCTCGGCCGACTTCCTGTGCGGGGTCGATGTCCCGATGGGGTGGTGCGCCTGGGGCCGCGTGGTGGGCCTGGGTGGTTGCCCCGCCGGAGTGGGAAGTCGGCCTGGCCGACTTCCTGTGCGTGCAGTGGCTTGCTGGGCCGGGGTGGCCGGGGGAAGCCCGGAGCGGGCCGGAGTGGGGAGTCGGCTGGGCCGACTTCCCACTCCGGGTGGGCTCACTTCTGCGGAGCGAGGGGGGCCAGGGGGAGGGTGACGCGGGTGTTCCAGGCCTGGTCCAGGGCCTGGGTAAAGGTTTCTGCGGGCTGGGCGCCGGAGACGCCCAGCCGGCGGTCCAGGACGAAGAACGGCACGCCCGTGGCGCCCATGGCGCTCGCCGTGGTCTCGTCCTCGCGGACGGCCTCCGCGTACGCCTCCGGGTCGGCCAGGACGGCCGCGGCCGCCTCGCCGTCCAGCCCGGCCTCGACGGCCAGCTCGACCAGTCGGCCCGCCTCGAAGGCCGAGCGCTCCTCGGCGAAGTTGGCCCGGTACAGCGCGTCCAGCAGCTGCGCCTGCCGGCCGTGCTCCTTCGCGAAGTGCAGCAGGCGGTGCATGTCGAAGGAGTTCGCCGCGTCGCGCCCCGCGCGCAGGTACGGCAGGCCCTCGGCCTGCGCGTTGTCGGCGATCCGGGCCTCCGCCGCCTCGGCCTGCTCCAGGCTCATCCCGTACTTGGCGGCCAGCAGCGGCAGCAGCGGGCGGGCCTCCTGCGGCGCCCGCGGGTCCAGTTCGAAGGAGCGGTGGACGACCTCCACCTCCTCGCGGTGCGGGAACGCCGCCAGCGCCTGCTCGAACCGGGCCTTGCCGATGTAGCACCAAGGGCAGTTGATGTCGCTCCAGATCTCCACGCGCACGGCGCCGCACTCCTTCCAGCCTCGCGCGGACCTCCCGCGCCGACACCAGCGACAACGACCTCGCGGACCTGAATATTTCAGCACAAGAAATATTCAGGTCCGAGGTGCCAGCCCCGCCACCAGGTCCCCCGCGGTCAGCCGCTCCAGCGCTTCCCCCGCGGCGTCCACCGGCCCCGGGTAGAGCCGGTACAGCGCCCCGGAGAGGTTCTCCGGCGCCGGCACGTCCCCGTCCACCAGCGCGACGAACACCCGCCGCCCGTCCAGGAGCCCGTCCGGGAGCCCGGCCGAGCCGGGGCCGTCCTCGTCCCGCAGGGCCCGCAGCCGGGCCGCGAACGCCCCGGCGTCCTCGCCCGCCCGCCGCCGCCACCGCCGTACGGGGCCGCCGTCCCGGCCGCGCACGTGCACCTCGTCGGTGCCCGCCGCCGCCCGGGCGCAGGCGACGTCCCACAGGGTGGCCCGGTTCTCCGGGCCGAAGTGGGCGAGCACGTCCCGGCTGAGCGCGCCGACCTCGGCCTGGTGCCGGTACACGCTGTGGTAGCCGCCCTCGGCGCCGGTGCTGAGGTCCGTCCAGGTGTACCGGCGCTCCGCCAGGTCGATGATCATCGGCACGCACACCACGGCGTCCCCGACCAGGTCCAGCCGCTGGCGGACCGTCCGCGGGTGGAAGTGGGTGCCGCCGGACGGCGTCGCGCCGAGGTCCATGAAGCCGGCGAAGGCGTCGGTCAGCTGCTCGAAGGCGACGTCGTTGTAGCTGAACACGATCACCACGGCGTACCGCGAGCCGCCCGCCGACAGCCGGGCGAGGTCCAGGTCGACGAACTCCGTCGCACCGTTCGGCGGCGGCGCGGACACGTAGTCGCCCGAGTGCACCGCGGCCCGGTCGCCGTGCACCAGGTTGGTGTAGTCGCACAGCCCGCTGAACCGCCACTGCCCGTCGTACAGCGCGACCGAGAGGTCGAGGTCCACCCGCAGGTGCTCCGGCTGCATCCAGTGCAGGAACAGCCGCAGCCGCTCGCCCTCCGGCAGCCGCTGCCGGCTGCCGCGCGGCACGCAGACCAGCGTCCTGGCGGCCGCCCGCTCGGCGAACGGCGCGACCAGGTCGACCAGCCCCTCGTCCAGCAGCGCCAGCTCGTAGCGCTCCCCGCCGCTCCGCCGCAGCAGCTCCGCCTCGATCAACGCGCAGACGGAGGCGCTGAGTTCGGCGGGCACCACGGTGCCGTGGTCCACCCGGGCGTGCGCCAGCGAGACCGTGCCCCGGGGGAAGTACAGCCGCCGCTCGCCCGCCGTACGGGCTCCGCGCAGCCGCCCGTACGCGCCGAGCAGCGGCCCGGGGGCGACCCGTTCGAGCGCGGCCCCGACCGTCTCCAGCAGCTCCGGCGGCAGCGGTGCTCCGGGCGCGACGGTGGCGTGCACCCGCAGCACGTGGTGCAGCCGGCGGACCAGTTCCCCGGGCCGCCCGGCCAGCACGCGCACCGCGCCGGCGGCGTCCCCGGCGGCCAGCAGGCCCTCGACCCGCCCGGCGAAGCCGGTGAACGCGAGCCGGGTGCGCTCCCGGCCCGGCTCCCCGGTGGTGACCGCCCGTAGCGGCGCGGCCGGCTCGGCGAACTCCCGGCCCACCTCGTGGGTGCGCAGGTCCGTCTCGCGCAGCAGCACGAACGCGGCCGTCACCCCGGGGAAGCGCCGCCGGTGCTCGTACGGGTGCAGCAGCTCGCCCGCGCGCAGCCAGGCCGAGCGGTGCCGGCGCAGGTCCTCGGCGAGGGCAGTGGGGGACAGGCCCTCCAGGATCTCCAGCAGCCCCTTGCGCAGCGGCCGCGGGAGGTTGCGCAGCCGCAGCCGGCGCGCGGTGCCGGGCAGCAGGTCGGGCTCGGCGCCGGAGCGGGCCCAGAGCAGCCGCAGCACGTCGGTGGCGGTGTCGATCCGCTCGGCCAGGACGGGCAGTGCCGCCGCGCCCTCGCGCTCCAGCAGGGCGGCGAGCACGGTGGCCTTGGTCTCGCGCAGCGGGATCCGCGCGGGCAGCCGCCGCGCCAGGTCGGCCGGCGCGTGGGCGAGCAGCGCGGCGAGGTCCTCGCGGGCCGTGATGCCGCGGGCCTCCAGCGCGGCGAAGGCCCGGGTGAGGCGCTCCGGGTCGGTCTCACC
>NZ_JBEXJK010000280.1:0-10778 GCF_040609095.1 Kitasatospora sp. NPDC004799 | reverse complement strand
CCCCCGGCGGGCCGAGCCGGACCACCAGTAACGGCGCCCCGCCACCCGCCGGCTCCCGTTCGCGCGCCGCCCCGCCGAGCGCCGCGGACTCCGCCTCTCCAGCCCGGACCGCCGCCGCGCACAGCCGTACGGTCAGGTCCTTGCACTCCGACACCGCGTCCACGCCGTCGATGCACGTCCAGTAGAGGCTCTCGGTGTCCGCTCCGCAGGCCAGCACCACCAGCGTCTCGCCGACCTCCTGGAGCAGCCCGTCCAGCGCCCCCAGGGCCGGCCCCAAGTCCCCCAGGTCGGTGAGCCGCGCGGCCCGGCCGCCGCTCACCAGGGCGGCCCGGACGACGGAGCGGTCCAGGCAGACCGCCGCGTGCGCCCCGGCCTCGGACAGCTGCTGCCCCAGCCCGGTGAGCTCCTCGTCCTCCGACTCCGCCAGCCTGGCGCCCACCGCCTCGGTGAGCAGCGCGGCCTGCCGCGCCTCGGCCAGCACGTCCGGTACGTGCCGGGCCTCGGCCAGGGCGTGCCGGGCCGTCTTGATCAGTCGCAGCGCCTCCATGGCCACCGCTCCTCCCGCTCGCTGTCGCCGTCGACCCGGGCCGCCCGGGAGGGGCGGCCGAGTGGTGACGGCTGGTCACGGCGAAAGCGTGCGAGGAAGAGCGCGCGTGCGCATCCGGGTTGTCAGAAGCTGTGGAAAAGTCGGGGGTTGTGGATAACTTCTGTCCCTCACAAGGGTTGGTCGTCCACGTCCGAGTTGACGAATGCCGCCTCCTCGGGGGCATCCGCCGCCTCCTCGGGGACATCGGCCGTGTCCTCAGGGGCATCCGCCGTGTCCACCGACACCGGGAAGCGGTGTTCGTTCCGCTCGATCTTGGCCGCCAGCGCCTCCAGCGGATCCACCCCGACGGCCGTGCAGAACTGCAGCAGGTACGCCAGTACGTCCGCAACCTCGTCGCGCACCCGGTGCGCCCGCTCCGGATCGGACATCACCGCGGCCGCCTGCTCGGGCGTCAGCCACTGGAAGATCTCCAGCAGCTCCCCCGCCTCCACGCTCAGCGCCGCCGCCAGGTTCTTCGGGGTGTGGAAGGGTTCCCACCGCCGGGCCGCCGCGAAGTCCACCAGTCGCTGCCGCAAGGCCTCCACGGTGGGCTCCGCCGGCCCCGTCACTCGTTCGCTCACCCCTCCAGGTCTACCGCATCGCGGCCCGCGGCCCCACCACCGGCCGGGGACGCCTCCCCACCGCCCACCGGGAGCGCCTCCCCACCGACCGGAGCCCCCGGCCGGGACCCGGCCGGGACCTCGGCCACCACCGCACCGCCGTCGGGCGCGACGCCGAGCCCACCAGCACCGGCCCCGGCGCCCGCCCCACCCGCCGCCTCCCCGCGCCCGCCCTGGGCCGGCACCCGCGCCGTCTCCGCCCGCAGCACCGTGAACCCCGAGTCCGGATCCCGTCGGCACTCGACCAGCACCACCCCGCCCCCGGCCGCGCCGCCCAGCACCTCCCGCGCCGCCGCAGGAAGGCGTCCACCGAGGCGCGGACGCACTTGCTCGCGCCGTAGCCGGTGTGGCCCTCGCCGTCACGGCTGACCAGGACGGCGTTGCCGAGTTCGGCGGTGAGCTTCTCGGCCCAGGCGTACGGGGTGGCCGGGTCGCCGGTGGAGCCGACGACCACGATCGGGGTGGCGGCGGTGTTCTTGATCGCGTGCGGCTTCTCGGTGGAGCGGGCCGGCCAGGTCCGGCAGTCCGGGTCGAACAGCGCGGACATCGGGTCATGCTTGCTGATCAGCGGGGCCTTGGCGGCGAGCTCGGTCAGCGCGGCCTGCAGCTGCTCGCCGGTCGGGGCGTCGGTGGCGCCGTCGGCGCAGTGGATGGCGGTGTAGGCGTCCGCCGAAGGGCGGTAGTGGCCGTCCTTGTCACGGCCGGTGTAGCTGTCGGCGAAGCCGAGCAGGTTGTCGCCCTTGCCGCGCACCATCGCCCAGCCGATGCCGTTGCGCAGCGCGGGCCAGGCCTTCTCGCCGCCGTAGAGCAGGCCGAGCACGCCGTTCCAGGCCGCCGCCGAGGTCAGGGTGCGGCCCTTCTCGGTCTTGAGTGGCTTGTCCTTGAGCCCGTCGAGGAACGCGGTGAGCTTCTCCGCCGCCTGCTCGGGGTCCTTGCCGAGCGAGCAGTCGTTCTTGGTGACGCAGTCGGCGGCGAAGGCCTTCAGGGCCCGCTCGAAGCCGGCCTGCTGCTCGATGTTGTGCTGGATCAGCGAGGTGGAGGCCGAGGTGGCGCCGTCCAGGACGAGCCGGCCGACCTTGTCCGGGAACTCCTCGGCGTAGAGCGAGCCGAGGTAGGTGCCGTAGGACATGCCGAGGTAGCTGAGCTTCTGGTCGCCGAGGGCGGCGCGCAGCACGTCCATGTCCCGGGCGGTGTTGCGGGTGCTGACGAACGGCAGGACCTGGGCGTACTTGGCCTGGCAGGCGTCGGCGAGCTGCTTGCCGTGGTCGGCGCCGGGCTGGTCGGTGTTCAGCCAGCCGTCCCGGGCCTGGTCGTCGAGGCAGTTGAGCGGGCTGGTGCCGGTGGCGCCGCGCGGGTCGAAGCCGACGATGTCGTAGCGGTCGTGCACCGGGCCGTCGAAGCCCTTGGGGTCGTAGGTGACCGAGCTGACGCCGGAGCCGCCCGGGCCACCGGGGTTGAGCAGCAGCGAGCCGATCCGCTGGTCGGGCTTGGTGGCCGGGTTGCGGACGACCGCGACGTCCAGGGTGCCGGTGGCCGGGGCGGAGTAGTCGAGCGGGACCTTGAGGGCGGCGCACTGGAGCGCCGAGATGTCCTCCTCGTTCTTCGGGTCCTTCGCGCAGGGGCCCCAGGCGAGCTGCTGGCCGTAGAAGGCCTTGAGCGCCGGGTCGGCGGCACCGGTGGGCTTGACCGTCGGCGTCGGCGTCGGGGTGGCGCTCGGTGTCGCGGTGGTGGCGGCCGGGGCGGTCGTGGGCGCGGCGGTGGTGCCGCTCCCGCTGCTGCAGCCGGCCAGCAGGGCGGCGGTGACGGCGGCTGCGACGGCAGCGGGCAGGGCGCGCCGCGGGGTTCGGGTGATCATGGAATGCACGGCACAGAAATATCACCTGCCTGTCACATCGGTCACATGGGATTCCCGGTGCCCTCCGAGTACCGCCCCGTTCGCGGCGTTTCGCCGGGTACGAGGCCTGTCCGCGGCGGTCCGAACGGTGCCATGCTGAGGCCATGACAGAAAGCAGCGCGGTGGCCCCGGTCCGTGAGCGGGCGGAAGTCGGCGGACGGCGGCGCGAGTTGGCCGCGGCGACGGTCGGCTCGGTGGTCGAGTCCTTCGACTGGAGCATCTACGCCGTCCTCGCGCCCTACTTCGCGGCGGACCTCTTCGGGCACGGCAAGCACGGCGTCAGCGGTGTGCTCGGCGCGTACGTCACCTTCGCGGTGGGCTTCGTCGCCCGGCCGGTCGGCTCCTACCTGATCGGGCGGCTCAGCGACACCCGGGGGCGCCGCTTCGCCCTGAGCTTCGGCATGGCGGTGATCGCCGTCGCCAGCCTGGGCATCGCCGCCATCCCGGGCCAGCGCTCCATCGGGGTCTGGGCCGCGGTGCTGGCCGTGCTCGCCCGGGTGGTGCAGGGCCTCGCCTTCGGCGGGGAGGCGCCGAGCGTGGCCGCGTATGTGACCGAGACCGCCCCGCCGCGGCACCGCTTCGCGTTCAGCTCGATCTCCTACGGCGGGATCATCCTCGGCTCGCTGCTCTCCTTCGGCGTGCTCACCCTGCTGATCAACACCATCGGCAAGTCCGGCCTGGAGAACGGCGGTTGGCGCTGGGGCTTCGTGATCGCCGCGCTGCTCGGGCTGGCCGCCGTCTGGGTGCGGCGGTGGGCGCCGGAGAGCGCGGAGTTCCGCCGCGCCCGGGAGCGCGCGCGGCGCACCGCCCGCCCGCCGTTCCTGCGGACGATGCGCGAGCACCGCCGGGCGGCGGTCACTGTCTTCCTCAACACCCTGGGCGGGACGGTCGGTTACTACTTCGCGCTGGCCTACCTGCCGCAGTACGCCGCCGCCTACCACGTGATCAGCAAGGAGGAGGCGGCCTCCTTCATGACCGTGGTGCTCGGCGTGGTGCTGGTGACCATGCTGCTCACCGGCGCCGCTGCCGACCGCTTCGGGCTGCTGCCGGTCGCCCGGCTCGGCTTCGGCCTGCCGATCCCGCTGGTCGGCATCCTGCTCGCCGGGCTGCGCCAGGGCTGGCTGCCGTTCCAGGCCGTCGCCGTGCTGCTGGGGATGCTGGTGGCGACGGTGCTCGGCACGCTCAACGTCTTCACCGGGCTGCTGTTCCCGACCGAGGTGCGGGCGGTCGGCCTCGGCGTCGTCAACGCCTCCACCATCGCCGCGTTCGGCGGCACCTTCCCGCTGCTCGCCGAGTGGCTGAACGGCCGGCACTGGCTGGGCGTCCTGCCGGCGTACGTCACCGTCTGCACGGCCGGCCCGGCGCTCGCGCTGCTGACCGCGATGAAGGTGCCGTCCTTCGCCGCGGCGGTGCGGGGGGCCGAGGGCGCGGTTCAGCGGACACCGGGAACCGCCTGACGGACAGTCATCCGCTGTGGTTGAGTGGTCCGGACCATTGCTGAACGGGGAGGACGGTCATGGGCACCGACGCATCGGATACCGACACACCGGGCACCACCACACCTGGCGTCATGGCGCCGGGCGGCGCGATACCGGACGACTTCGGCTCGGAGGACTGCGAGTTGGCGGTCGACCTCTCGGAGAGCTGGCTGACCGAGGCCGGCTTCGAGGAGCCGCCGCCGGTGGACCTGCGCACCGACCGGGCGCACTCCGCCCGGGTCTACGACTACCTGCTCGGCGGCAAGACCAACTTCCCGGCCGACCGCGAGGTCGGCGACCGCGTCATCGCGGACCTGCCCGGCGTACGGGCGGACGCCACCGCTGCCCGGGCCGTGATGCACCGGATGGTCCGCCGGCTCGCCGCGGTGCACGGCGTCCGCCAGTTCCTGGACGTCGGCACCGGCATCCCCACCGCGCCCAACCTGCACGAGATCGTCCAGGCCGTCGACCCGGCCTGCCGGGTGGTCTACGTCGACAACGACCCGATCGTGCTCGCCCACTCGCGCGCCCTGCTCACCAGCACCCCCGAGGGCCGTACCGCCTACGTCCAGGGCGACCTGCGGGACCCGGAGCGGTTCCTCGCCGACCCGGCGGTGGCCGCCACCCTGGACCTGAACCAGCCCGTCGCCCTGACGCTGATCAACATCGTCCACTTTCTCTCCGACGAGGCGGCGCACCCGCCCGTCCGCAAGCTGCTGGACGCGCTGCCCGTCGGCAGCTTCCTCGCGCTCTCCACCGGGACGGCCGACATCGCGCCGGAGCGCATCGCGAAGGCCGCGCGCCGTTACGCGGAGGCCGGGATCTCGCTCCACTTCCGCTCCCGCGAGGGCGTCGAACGCTTTTTCGCGGGGCTGGAGTTGGACGAACCGGGCGTGGTCCTGATCAACGACTGGCACCCGGAGCCCGCCGGGGCCCCGGCCACGGGCGAGGTCTCGGTCTACGGAGGTGTCGGTCGCAAGGTGCGGTGACCTCGGGCCCGCCGGAGCGACAGGTGCCAGAACGATTGGTCTGCCAAAACGATCGTCTTTACGTGCACATGTCATTAAAGTGACTGTCTGTCGAACCCCCACTCGGCAGTCGGAGTCCTCATGACCATTGCACGCAGGTCCATCCTCAAGGGCACATCGGCGGCCGGCGCCGCCCTGGTGACAGCAGGTTCGGTGGCGGCCGCGCAACCCGCGGCCGCCCAGCCGGCCGACGAGGCGCCACCCACCAGCCCGTTGCTGCAGACCACCCCGCACCGCGCCGGCACGGCCGGAGTGAGCGGACTGCACCTCCAGTTCGGCACCGACGCGGGCACGGAGATGACCGTCTCCTGGATCACCCCGCAGTCCGTGCGCCGCCCCCAGGTCCGGTACGGCTCACCGGACGGCGGCCTCGGCCGGGTCGTCCAGGCCGAGACCCGCACCTACCGCGACTCGATCGACAAGGCCGAGGTGTACGTCCACCACGCGCGGCTCACCGGCCTGCGCCCGGGCACCACGTACCTCTACAGCGCCGGCCACGACGGCTCCGTCCCGGAGACCGGCACCTTCACCACCGCCCCGCGCGGCCGCGCCCCGTTCACCTTCACGAGCTTCGGCGACCAGGCCGCGCCCAACCTCCGCCGCCGGATCACCTTCCCGGACGGCATGCCCTCCCCGCTCGGCAAGTACCCGGTGTTCATGAGCAGCCAGGTCGGCACCGCGGCCTCCGCCGACATCGTGGCCGCCGTCGAACGCGTCGCGCCGCTGTTCAACCTCGTCAACGGCGACCTCTGCTACTCCTCCTACGCCGGCCGCCACGGCCAGAGCCGCACCGCGACCTGGGCCGACTGGTTCATCAGCAACAGCCGGTCCACCCGGCTGCGGCCGTGGATGCCCTGCGTCGGCAACCACGAGAACGAGGGCGGCAACGGCCCGATCGGCGCGACCGGCTACCAGGCCTACTTCACCCTCCCCGACTCCTCGGCCTCCTCCGACGAGGAGACCCGGGGCATGTGGTACGCCTTCACCGTCGGCTCGGTGCGCTTCATCAGCCTCGCCAACGACGACGAGGCCATCCAGAACTCCGGCGACGTCTATCTGCGCGGGTACTCCGGCGGCGCCCAACGGCGCTGGCTGGAGCGGGAGTTGAGGGTGGCGCGGAGCAACCGGTCGATCGACTGGATCGTGGTCTGCATGCACCACCCGATGATCTCCAGCTCGAAGCACGGCTCCGGCAGCGACCTCGGCCTCCGGGAGGCCTGGGGCCCGCTGTTCGACGCCTACGGGGTCGACCTGGTGGTGTGCGGCCACGAGCACTACTACGAGCGCTCCCACCCCGTCCGCGGCACCCTGCCCAACGACGCCCGCACCCCGGTGCCGACCGCGACCCGCACCGACCTGGTCGACACCGGGCGGGGTACCGTCCACATGATCATCGGCGCCGGCGGCAACGCCGCCACCACCCAGGACGACCTGTTCGAGCAGCCCAAGGGCCGGGTGGTCGTCGGGCTGGAGGACCCGAAGCCGGGGGCGCCGTACCGGGAGTCGGTCTGGATCACCGAGGACGCGCCCTGGGCCGCCGTCCAGGACCGCGAACACAGCCACGGCTTCGCGGCCTTCGAGGTCGACCCGGGCGACCGGCGCGGCGGCACCACCACGATGAAGGTCACCTACTACACCTTCGACGGGCCGCACGGGGACCTCACGCCGGTGGACACCTTCACGCTGTACCGGCGCCGGACCGACGGGCGCGAGGGCTGAGCGTCGTGTCCGTCGGCCCTCGCGCCCGTCGGTCCTTTCAGCGCCGGAACAGGCCGTTCAGCGCCGGAACAGGCCGGTGAGCACGTCCCACCAGCCGCGGCGCTGCGCCGGGACCGTCGGGGCCGCCGGCCCGGGCGTCCCGGCGCGCCCGGCGCTCCGGGGTGCCGGGACGGCCCGCGCCGGGTCCGGTCCCGCGCCGGTCTCCGCCTCTGCCTCTGCCTCCGCCTTCGCCTGGTCCGCCTCCGCCTGCTCCGCCTCGGCCACCGAGAGCGGGTCCGGCTCGATGTCGCGGGCGGTGAACTCCACCGGCAGCGCCGTCAGATGGCGGGAGATCCAGGCCGAGCTCCAGCTCAGCTCCTCCTCGGGCACCGCGAGCCGGACGTCCGGCAGCAGGGTGAGCAGGATGTCGATCCCGGCCTCGGCCACGTGCCGCCCGATGTCCTGGCCGGGGCACTCGTGCGGCCCGGCGCCGAAGGACAGGTGGGAGCGGTTGCCGTACAGCGGGGCCGCCAGGTCGGGCCGGACCACCGGGTCGACGTTGCCCGCCGCGAGCCCGAGCAGCAGCAGGTCCCCGGCCTGGATCCGCTGACCGCCCAGCTCGGTGTCGGCGGTCGCCCAGCGGCCGGCCACCAGGGACATCGGCGGGGAGTCCCAGAGCACCTGGTCCAGCGCCTCGCCCAGGGTCATCTGGCCGCCGGAGAGGTGGGCGCGGAAGCGCGGGTCGGTGAGCACCATCTTCAGCGAGTCGGCGATCAGGTTGACGGTGGTCTCGTTCGCGGCCAGCAGCACCACCCGCAGGTGCTCCATCACCTCGTCCTCGGTCAGCCCGGCCGGGTGCGCCAGCAGACGGCTGGTCAGGTCGTCGCCGGGGCTCTCGCGCTTGATGGCGATGGTCCGGCGCAGACCGGCGACCACGTACTCGTTGCTGGCGATCGCCGTCTCGGTGCCCTTCATCAGGTCCCGGGCGGCGGTCACCAGCTGCGGACCGTACTCGTCCGGCATGCCGAGCAGCTTGGTCATCACCAGCATCGGCAGGTGCTCGGCGAACTGGGAGATCAGCTCGGCCCGGCCGGTCGGCCCGACCACCTGGACCAGGTCGGTGGTGAAGCGGCGGACGTGGCGGCGGATGCCGCGCCGGTCGAAGCCGTTCAGGCCGTCCAGCAGCGCGCCGCGCAGCCGGCGGTGCTCGTCGCCGTCCGCGAACACGCAGATCGGCTGCCAGGCGACCACCGGCAGCAGCGGGGAGTCCGCCGGGACCTCGTTGTTGCGGAAGGCGGTCCACAGCCGCGAGTCCCGGGAGAACAGCGAGGGGGTGCGCATCACGGCGATGTTGGCGCCGTGGCCGAGCACCAGCCAGGCCCGGTGGTCGCCGTGCAGCAGCACCGGGGCCACCTCGCCGTACTCGGCGCGCAGCTTCTCGTACAGGCCCGTCGGGTCGGTCTCGGCCTCCGGCCCGTACAGCCGACGCAGGCCGCCGGGGCCGGTGGGCGCGACGGCGGCGCTCGGGGTGACGGTGCCGCTCGGGGCGACGGTGCCGGCGCCCGCGTGGGCCGGGCAGCCGGGCGGCGGGGCGGTGGTCGGTGCGGGGCCCGGCACGGGGGCGGGGCCTGCGGGTTCGGGGAGGGGGGTGGTCACGGGGTCTCCGGTCGCGGGTGGGTTCGGTGACGGGCGTCGGGCTTCGGGCGTGCGGGCCCACAGGCCGTCGGTTCAGCCGGTGGCGGGCGGGGCGGCCAGCTCGTAGAGGTAGTGCATCAGGGTCATCAGGGTGTCCCGGCTGGACTCCCGGCTGCGCGCGTCGCACGCGACGATCGGCACCTCGGGCGGCAGGTCCAGCGCGCTGCGCAGCTCGTCGAGCGGGACGGACGGCGCCTCCGGGAAGCCGTTGACGGCCACCACGAACGGCACGCCGCGCTCCTCCAGCCGCCCGATCACCTCGAAGCTGACCTCCAGCCGGCGGGTGTCCACCAGCACCACCGCCCCCAGGGCGCCCTCGAACAGGCCGTTCCAGAGGAACCAGAACCGCTCCTGGCCCGGGGTGCCGAAGACGTACAGCACGAGCCGGTCGCTGATGCTGATCCGGCCGAAGTCCATGGCGACGGTGGTGGAGGTCTTCTGCTCGACCCCGGTCGGGTCGTCCACCCCGACCCCGGCCTGGGTCATGGTCTCCTCGGTGGTCAGCGGGCGGATCTCGCTGACCGCGCTGACCAGCGTCGTCTTGCCGACGCCGAAGCCGCCGACCACCACCACCTTGACCGCCGTGGTCACGGTGTCCGGCAGCAGGTCCGCGCCGGTCGGCCCGACCACCGTGTCAGAGCCGTTGAAGTCCATGGATCACCGCCTCCAGCAGGGCACGGTCGGGGAGTTCCGCCGCGGGCACGGCGGCGCTGCGGGCCTCGATCAGCCCGTCGTCGAGCAGGTCCGCCAGCAGGACGGTGACCACGCTGACGGGCAGCTCCAGGTAGGCGGAGACCTCCGCGACCGAGAGCGGGGAGCGGCACAGCCGCAGGATCGCGGCGTGCTCCGGCTGGTGGGCGGGGGTCGGCTCGTCGAGGGAGACGATCAGGGTGACCAGGTCGAAGACCCCCGGCCCGGAGGGGCCGCTGCGGCCCCGGGTGATGACGTACAGCCGGTCGGGCTCGGGGCCGTCCCAGCCGCCCTGCTCGGCCGTCATGCCACCGCCTCACTGTGCTCGTTCACGGGCCCGTCCCGCCGCTGGGGTCCGGTGCGGCGGGCCGGGCCGGAGGCCGGCTCACACGACCACCTCGGGGTTGCGCGGCGGCGTGGACAGGTGCTCGCCGATCCGGGCGACCAGGTCGCGCATCTGGTGGCTGACCAGCCCGGCGTCCACGCCCTCGTCGGCGAGCACCGCGAGGTAGGCGCGGTCACCGGCGGCCATCAGGTAGAAGTAGCCGCCGTCCACCTCGATCACCACCAGCCGCATCGAGCCGTCGCCGTGCGGGAACTCGTGGCCGATCGCGCCGGCCAGGCTCTGCAGCCCGGCGCAGGCGGCGGCGAGGCGGTCGGCGGTGTCCGGGTCGGTGCCGTACTGGGCGATCCGCAGGCCGTCGGCGGACAGCACGATGACGTGGCGCACGCACGGGACGCTGTGCGCGAGGTCGTTGAGGATCCAGTCCATGTTGCTGCGGTGCGGAATCACTGCTCGCCCTTCCCTGCCGTCTCTTCACTGGTGTGTGCGGCGCTGGTGTGTCCGGCACTCGCCTGTCCGTCGGCGCCCGTGGCGCGGCCGGTGTCCGTGCTGCGCCTGCCGTCCGTGCCGTGTCCGTTGTCGGTGCCGCGCGCGGTGTCCGTGCCGTGTCCGTTGTCGGTGGCGCGGCCGGGCCCTCCCGGCCCGGTCGGCCCCGGTCCACCTTGCCGTGCGCGATCAGGAACACCTCCTCGATCGGCGCCCCCTCCCGCACCAGCACGTCGCCCGGCACGAAGTCCCGCTGCACG
>NZ_JBEXJK010000279.1:0-10826 GCF_040609095.1 Kitasatospora sp. NPDC004799 | reverse complement strand
AGCGGCGGCGGCGCGTAGCCGGGGCGCCCCGGCCGTCAGGGGTGGATCAGGAGGTGGTCTGGGCCGTGCAGACGCCCAGTTGGTCGCCCGGCTGGATGGTGTTGTCGCCGAAGGTCTGGTTCATGACCGTGGCGAACTCGGGCAGGACGCTCATCCTGATGTCGGAGAGCGCGAGGTTGACCCGGGGCGGGACCACGGACTGCACGTCGGGGCTGATCTGCGGCCGGGTGGGGATGTCGTACACCGGGATGCGGGTGCCCGCCGGGTCGCTGCCGGTCTGCACGACGAAGGTGCTGTCGCCGGAGAGGCTGCCCTCCAGGTTCGAGACCTGCACGTAGTGGCCGGCGGCGTCGGTCAGGGTGAACCCGCCCTTGGCCGCCGTGCGGATGTAGACCGAGTTCGCCAGGCCGACGGGGTTGCCGACGGCGGTGAGGTCGATGGTGACCGTCCCGGTGGCGTTGACGTCCCGGAAGGAGGAGCCGGCGCTGCCCGGCGTGAGGGCCCGGAAGGTGACGCCCTCCTTCGCCCAGGAGAGCGTGCACTCGGCGCTGCCGGTGCCCATGGCCAGGGTGACGGGGGCGCCGGCGAAGGCGACGTGGGCGAGGGCGACGGCGCCGGCGAGGCCCACGGCGACGGCGGCGAGCGTCCTCGGGGACCTCGGCGAGGAGAGCGGGGACAAGGGCGGGGAGATCTGCGGGGACATCGGCGGGGACTCCTGGGGTTCCGGACGGCTCCCCCCGGGCCTCCAGCCTTCCGGGCCCGGTGGTGCCCGGCAATCCCGCTGGGCCGAGTAGGGCCATCACCCACGGTCACCCGCGAGGGCCGGGGACGCCCGCCGCGTCCTCACTCCCCGGCGTAGAGCGCGGCGGCGCGGCGGGTCGCCTCGGCGAGCCGGGCCCGGAGCGCGGGCGGCCGGAGGACCTCGGCCTCCGGGCCGAGCCGGAGGAGCTCGAAGTAGCCGATCTCCCAGCTCTCCACCGGCAGCGTCACGGTGACCCAGCTGTCGTCGTCCGGAGGGCCCGCGGTGGCGAGGGCGTCGGCGGCGGCGGTCGGCTCCAGCAGGACGGCGAGCTGCTCGACGGCGAGCGGGCTCAGCCGCACCACCGCCCGCTCGCGCAGCATCGCGCGGGTGAACTCCCGTGCCGCCGTGGCCCAGTGGGAGGCGAGGTCGAACTCCGGGTCGCGCTCGAAGCGTTCGTCGCCGGCCTCGGCGGTCTCGAAGCGGTCGACCCGGTACGAGCCGACCCGGCCGGACGGGCCGCGCGCCGCGAGGTACCACTGCCCGGCCTTCAGCACCAGGCCGTACGGCTCCAGCCGCCGGTCCCGGGTGCCGCCGCGCGCCGCGTAGCGGGCGTGCAGGACGCGGTCCTCCCACACGGCGCGCGACACCTCGGCGAGCAGCGGCGGGGCCTCGGCCCCGCGGAACCAGGCGGGCGCGTCGAGGTGGAACCGCCGGGTGGCGGCCGCGGGGGCGTCGCCCAGGGCGGCGGCGACCTTCAGCCGTGCGGCGAGGGCCTGCCCGGCCAGGCCCATGTCGCGCAGCGGGCCCGGGAGTCCGGCCAGGAGCAGGACCTCGGCCTCGGCCCGTTCGAGGCCGGTGAGGCGGCTGCGGTAGCCGTCGACGAGCCGGTAGCCCCCGCCGCGGCCGCGCTCGGCGTACACCGGCACCCCGGCCTCGACCAGGGCGGCGACGTCCCGCTGCACGGTGCGCTCGGAGACCTCCAGTTCGGCCGCGAGCTCCGCGGCGGACATCGTCCGCCGGGCCTGGAGGAGCAGCAGCAGCGCGATGGTCCGGCTCGCCCGCACGTTGTTCCCTCCGTCCCCTGCCCTCGCCGCTGCGGGTCAGGCCTGCGCCGCCGACACGCCGAGTTTGGCGAGGTCGGGGCAGTACACGGTCATCCACTGCGGGTGCAGCCGGTAGTAGACCACGTCGTTGTCCCAGTCGAAGGTGTCGGCGCCGTAGAAGTCCTGGAGGTACGCGCGCAGGTCCTGCCAGTCGGCGGACGGCTCGCCGCCGGGCGGGTTGAGCGCCTCCGCGGTGCCGTGGGTGAACACGCCCAGGTCCTCCCCGCGCAGGTGCGCGGCGCTGACGGCGGGCCGGGCGGCGATGTGCCGGGCCTTGGCGGCGCCGACCGCGGTGCCGAAGTGCCACTTCCCGTGCAGGAAGTGCCCGTCCACGCCGCTGATCCGCGGCTCGCCCTTCGCCGTCACGGTGGACAGCGCGAGCGTGCACATGCCGGTGAGCACACCGGTGAGCTGCTCGGCGGTGATCGTGCGCTCGCTGCTGATGATCGACCGCAGGTGGGCCGTGGAGCGGGCGAGCGAGGCGTCGAGGAGGGCCTGGAGCCGGCCCAGCTCGTCGGGTGTTTCGCGCATGAGGGTCCTCTGTCCGTGCGTCGTCGCGTTCGTACGTCGTCCCGGCCGGTGCCACCACGGCACCGGCCGGCACCCCCCACTGTGCGCGCCTTACCCGACATCCTCTGTCGTGTTTTCCGCGATGTCGCCTTTTCCGCAGGATCGCCTTTTCCGTGAGGTCGCCGCGAGCTCCTCGACGCGGCCGCGCTCAGCGCAGCACGGACTCCAGGAAGTCGCTGCCGAGCCGGGACACGACCGCGATGTCGAGCTGGTGGAGGACGTAACGGCCCCGGCGCCGGGTGAGGACCAGCCCGGCCTTCTTCAGGACGGCGAGGTGGCGGGAGACCTCCGGGGCGGTGATGCCGTACGCGTCGGCCAGCTCGCTGGTCGAGTACGCGCCGCGGGCCAGGTTGCGGCACAGGCTCATCCGCATCGGATGGGTCAGCGCGTCCAGGCGCCGCTTGACCGTCTCCACGGACTCGCCGCCGCCGACCTCGTGGGCGGCGGCCGGGTACTGGATCACCGGCTGCCAGCCCGGGCCGTAGAGGGTGAACAGGTGCGGCCAGCCGAAGACGGTCGGCAGCAGGGTGACGGCGGAGTCCCGGGCCTGGGTGCGGCCGTGCAGCAGCTTGTCGACGACGATGCGGCTGCCGTGCTCGTCCTCCTCCAGGCTCAGCGCGGGCGAGGCCGCCCTGAGCGCCTCCGCCAGGCCCTTGCGGCGCAGCAGCTCGGTCTTCTGCTGGGCGTCGGCGACGAGCTGGACGCGGACCCGGCGCCAGGTGTCGGCGAAGAACGCCTGGTCGCAGTCCTCCAGGAGGCGCCGGATCCAGGCGCGGGTGGCGGTGGGCTCGGCGAGCATCCGCTCGACGAAGGCCGCCTGGCGCGGTCCGCGCGCCGCCGCCAGGTCGAGTGCCCGGCGCCGGGACCACGCGTCGACCAGCGGGGACGGCAGGCCCTTCGGGTAGTAGCTGGTGCTGCACGAGATCTCCAGCGCGGTGCCGACGAACCTCTCGTCGTCCATCCGGTCGAGGTCGTCCAGCTCCTCGGCGAGGGTCTCCCGGGGCCGGGCCGGCATCAGGAAGTCGGAGCGCGTCGAGCGCCACATGAACTCGGCTTCCAGCAGCCGGTCCGCCAGGTCCGGTGCGAGCGCGGCGGAGGTCGCCGTCGTCCAGGCGTGCAGCCGCGCGTGGTGAGCGGGCTCGGCCAGCGCGTGCAGCGCGTTGCCGAGTTCGGCCAGCGGCGAGGGGCAGAAGGTGATCCGCTCGTGCGGCAGTCCGGTGATGTCGATGGTCACGCTCACCCCTCTATGGTGCCGGGCCGTGGCCGGGCCGGTGCGGGCGGGGGAGCCGTCCCGCCAGGTGACGGGGGCCGCCATTTGACGGGGGCCGTCAATCGGCGGGACTCGCGGGGCGGCCGGGGTGCACGGTGGGCCCATGAACGCACTGCAGCAGCACCTCTTCGACAGCTACCGGGCCGCCCAGCACGCCGAACCGGCCCCGCCGGCGCCCGGCACCCACGACGTCGAGGTGCTGCGCGCGGCCCGCGACCGCCGCCGCTTCGAGGCCGTCCTGGTCGGCCGCCCGGCCACCGGCCGCCTGCGCCTGGCGCTCCGTCTCGTCCTCCGCCGCTGGCTGCGCCCCGGGGCCTGCTAGGCGAGCGGCCCCCGGGCCGACTCCCGGGCCGGCTCCGGAGCCGCCGGCCCGGCTCCGGGCGGACGGAAAGGCGTCGGAGCAATCTCGGAAAGTGGAGTTTTGACATTCCGCTTAACTTCATACAGTCTTCTCGGCATGTCTGACCGTCACCCGATCGAGTGTGCCGCCATCGAGCTGGCGCTGATCGGCGTGGCCGTGCACTGCGTTTCCGACAATCTCTGTCGCTGAATCCGCCTGTCCCGACGCGTTGCGGTGATCGCCGCCTCGGGGCGTCGCCCCTTTTCGCGGGCGCGGTGCCGCTCACTCCCCTCAAAGCCTCACTGTCGCCCGCCTTCCTCCGTACACCATCGGTAGCGAAAGGCTCCCTTTCCGATGTCTCGAAACACCTTCACCCCCCGCCGCCTCGCCACGGCGACCGTCACCGTCGCCCTGGTCGTCGGACTCGCGGCGTGCGGGCCGAAGGCAGACGGCGGCGGGGGCGCCGGCAAGGGCGCCGCGCCGCAGCAGGGCGGCACCCTCACCGTCCTCAACCAGCTGCCGCAGGAGCAGTTCGACCCCGCGCGGCTCTACACCTCCGGCGGCGGCAACGTGCCCTCGCTGGTCTTCCGCACCCTCACCACCCGCAACCGGGCCGACGGCGTGGCCGGCACCAAGGTGGTCCCGGACCTCGCCACCGACACCGGCACCCCCTCCGAGGGCGCCACCGTCTGGACGTACCACCTCAAGGACGGGCTGAAGTTCGAGGACGGCTCGCCGATCACCACCGCCGACGTCAAGTACGGCATCGAGAGGTCCTTCGCCCCCGAACTCTCCGGCGGCGCACCGTTCCTGAGGGACTGGCTGGTCGGCGCCGCCGACTACCAGGGCCCGTACAAGGACGGCCGCACCCTGGACGCCATCGAGACGCCGGACGAGAAGACCATCGTCTTCCACCTCAACAAGCCCGAGGGCGACTTCCCGTACCTGGCGACCCAGACGCAGTTCGCACCCGTCCCGAAGGCCAAGGACACCGGGACGAAGTACCAGGACCACCCCGTCTCCTCCGGCCCCTACCGGGTCGTCAAGAACGAGAACGACGGCGCGCACCTCGTCCTGGAGCGCAACCCCAACTGGTCCGCGGCGACGGACGACCAGCGCAAGGCCTACCCCGACACCGTCGACGTGCAGTCCGGCCTCGACCCGGCGGTGATCAACCAGCGGCTCACCGCCGGCACCGGTGCCGACGCGGCCGCCGTCACCACCGACACCAACCTCGGCCCCGCCGAACTCGCCCAGGTGAAGGACGACAAGGCGCTCGCCGGCCGGGTCGGCACCGGCCACTTCGGCTACGTCAACTACCTGGCGTTCAACCCCAAGGTCAAGCCCTTCGACAACCCGAAGGTCCGGCAGGCCGTCGCCTACGCGATCAACCGCACCTCGGTGGTCAACGCCGTCGGCGGCTCCTCGCTCGCCGAGGCCGCCACCACCTACCTGCCCAACCAGGAGACCTTCGGGTACACGCCGTACGACCCGTTCCCGGCCGGCGCCACCGGCAACCCGGACAAGGCCCGGGAGCTGCTGAAGGAGGCCGGCTACCCGGACGGCCTGACCATCACGCTCACCCACTCCAGCAGCACGGGCAAGGGCTACGGCCCGGACGTGGCCACCGCCGTCCAGGACGGCCTGAAGGCCGCCGGGATCACCGTCCAGCTGGACGCCCTGGACTCCACCCGGTACTCCAAGACCGTCCACACCGTCGGCACCGAGCCCGGCCTCTTCCTCAGCGGCTGGGGCGCCGACTGGCCGTCCGGCGGCCCGTTCCTCGCGCCGATCTTCGACGGCCGGCAGATCGTCACCGACGGCTACAACTTCAACTCCGCGCAGCTGGACGACCCTTCGGTGAACGACGAGATCGACCAGATCAACAAGATCACCGACCACGCCGAGGCCGCCAAGCGCTGGGGCGCCCTGGACAAGCGCATCGGTGAGCAGGCCCTGACCGTCCCGCTGTTCCACCCCGTCTACAAGCGGCTGTCCGGCAAGGACGTCCGCAACATCGTCATCAGCGACTGGACCGGCGTGCTCGACATCTCCCAGGTCGCGGTCAAGTAGCGGACGGGACCGGACGGATCGATCGGAACACCATGGCTCCACAGGAACCCAGCGCCGGGGAGGCCCGCGCGGCCTCCCCGGCCGCCGGGGGACGGCAGGTGTGGCGGCGGCTGCTCGCGCGGCGCGCCGCCCTCGCCGCCGGCCTCGTCATCGTCCTGCTCACCCTCGTCGCGGCGGCGGCACCGCTGCTCAGCGCGCTCGAGGGCCAGGACCCCACCAGCTACCACAACGACCTGCTCGACTCGGCGGCCGGCGGGGTGCCCAACGGTGCCTTCGGCGGCGTCAGCGCCGAGCACTGGCTGGGCGTCGAACCGGGCACCGGGCGGGACGTCTTCGCCCGGCTCGTCCACGGCGCCCGGATCTCGCTGCTCGTCGCCGTCGGCGCCACCCTCGTCCAGGTGACGATCGGCGTCCTGCTCGGCCTCGCCGCGGGCCTCGGCAGTCGGCTGCTCGACCAGCTGATCGGCGGCACCACCGAGGTGATGCTCGCGCTGCCCTCGCTGGTCTTCGCCATCTCGCTGATGGCGATCGTGCCCTCCGGCTTCCCCCGCCCGCTCCTGCTGACCCTGGTCATCGGGCTGCTGGGCTGGGCCGGCACCTCACGGCTGGTCCGCGCGCAGACGCTCAGCCTCCGGCAGCTCGACTACGTGGCCGCCGCCCGGCTGGCCGGCGCGAGCCGCTGGCGGATCGCCCGCCGGGAGCTGCTGCCCTCGCTGGCCGCGCCGGTCATCACCTACGCGGCGGTCCTGCTGCCGACCAACGTGATGTCCGAGGCCGGGCTGTCCTTCCTCGGCGTGGGCGTCAAACCGCCGACCGCGTCCTGGGGCCAGATGCTCTCCAGCGCGACCACCTGGTTCCGCGCGGACCCGATGTACGTGCTGCTGCCCTCCGCCCTGCTGTTCGTCACCGTGCTCGCCTTCACCGTGCTCGGCGACGCCGTGCGCACCGAGCTCGACCCGCGCGCCGCCTCCCGGCTGCGGGTCGGCACGGCGCGCGGCACCGCCGGCACCGCCGGCCCGGCCGGCACCGGACGGGCCGCGGCGACCGAGCCGGCCGCCACCGAGGAGGCCACCGCATGACCCGCTTCCTGCTCCGCCGGGCCGCCGGCCTGCTCGGCGTGCTGCTCGCCCTCTCCCTGGTCGTCTACGCGGTCTTCTACATCGCCCCCGGCGACCCCGCCCAGCTGGCCTGCGGCGAGAAGTGCAGCCCGGCCCAGGTCGCCCAGGTGCGCGAACGGCTGGGCCTCGACGCCCCGGTCTACCTCCAGTACGCCCACTTCCTCCAGGGCCTCGTCGCGGGCCGCGACTTCAGCGCCGGCACCGGCCTGCTGCACTGCCCGGCGCCCTGCCTGGGCGTCTCCTACCGCAGCGGCGAGCAGGTCACCGACATGATCACCGCCCGGCTCCCGGTGACGGCCTCGCTCGCGCTCGGCGCGATGGTGCTCTGGCTGATCCTCGGGGTCGGCACCGGCCTGCTCTCCGCGCTGCGCCGGGGCCGGCTCAGCGAGCGCCTGCTGACCGGGCTGACGCTGGCGGGCGGCTCCGTGCCGGTCTTCGTCATCGGCCTGGTGCTGCTCATCGTGCTCTGCGCCCAGCTCCAGTGGCTGCCGTTCCCGAGCTACGTGCCGCTCACCGAGGACCCCCAGCAGTGGTTCTGGGGCCTGCTGCTGCCCTGGGTCTCGCTCGCCCTGATCGAGTCCGCCAAGTACGCCCGGCTGACCCGTTCGTCCATGCTGGAGATCCTCGCCGACGACCACATCCGGACCTTCCGGGCGTACGGCGTCAGCGAGCGGAGCCTGGTGACCAGGCACGCGCTGCGCGGCGCGCTCACCCCGGTGATCGCGCTCACCGCGATGGACCTCGGGACGATGTTCGGCTCCGCCGTGCTGACCGAGTCGCTCTTCGGCCTCCCGGGGCTCGGCAAGCTGCTGGTCACCTCGGTCGGCCTGATCGACCTGCCGACGGTCGTGGGCCTGACCCTCGTCACCGGGTTCTGCGTGGTGCTCGCCAACGTCGTCGCGGACGTGCTCTACGCGGTGACCGACCGAAGGGTGGTCCTGTCGTGAGCGCCGAACTCCTGAAGGCCGCGCCCGTGAACGCCGAGCTCCTCAACACCGAGCCCTTGGTCGAGGTCCGGGACCTGGTCGTCGACTTCCCGGTCGGCGACGGCCACCTGCGCGCCGTCGACGGCGTGGGCTTCACCCTGGACGCCGGACAGGCGCTCGGCATCGTCGGCGAGTCCGGCTCCGGCAAGAGCACCGTCGCCTACGGGCTGCTCGGCCTGCACCGCGGGACCGGCGCCCGGATCGGCGGCTCCGTCCGGGTCGCCGGGGTCGACGCCCTCACCGCCGAGGGCGCGGACCTCCGGCGCCTGCGCGGCGGACTGGCCGCCATGGTGTTCCAGGACCCGCTCTCCGCGCTCGACCCGTACTACGCGGTGGGCGACCAGATCGCCGAGGTGGTGCGGGTCCACCGGGCCGTCTCCCGCCGGGCCGCCCGGGCCCGGGCCGTCGAGGTACTCGACCGCGTCGGCATCCCCGACGCGGCCCGGCGCTCGCGGTCGCGTCCGCACGAGTTCAGCGGCGGCATGCGCCAGCGGGTGCTGATCGCGATGGCCCTGGCCTGCGAGCCGCGGCTGCTGGTCGCCGACGAGCCGACGACCGCGCTGGACGTCACCGTCCAGGCCCAGATCCTCGACCTGCTGCACGAGTTGCGCGCCGAGACCGGCGCCGGGCTGGTCCTGGTGACCCACGACCTGGGCGTGGTCGCCGGGAGCGTCGACCGGGTGCTGGTGATGAAGGACGGCCGGGCGGTGGAACACGGCCCGGTCACCGAGGTGCTGGGCGCGCCGCGCGAGCCGTACACCCGGGCGCTGCTGTCGGCGGTGCCCCGGGTCGACGCCACCGAGGCGCCCGCCGGGGCCGTGGCACCGGCCGGTTCCGGCGGCGAGGTCCTGCTCGAAGCCACCGACCTGCGACGGGAGTTCGCCGCCCGCGGCGGCCTCGCCCGGCGCGTCGCCCCGGTCACCGCCGTGGACGGCGTCTCGCTCACCGTACGGGCCGGCGAGACGCTGGGCATCGTCGGCGAGTCCGGCTCCGGGAAGACCACGCTCGGGCGGATGCTGGTCCGGCTGCTGGAGCCGACCGGCGGCCGGCTCCACTACCGCGGCCAGGACATCGGCGCACTCGGGGAGAAGGAACTGCGCCCGCTCCGACGGGAGTTGCAGATGGTCTTCCAGGACCCGGTGTCCTCGCTCAACCCGCGCCGCACGATCGGGGAGTCCGTCGCCGACCCGCTGCGGATCGCCGGGGAGAGCGACGAGCGCCGCATCCGCGCCCGGGTCGGCGAACTCCTCGAACGGGTCGGGCTCGACCCCGACTGGTACCACCGCTACCCGCACGAGTTCTCCGGCGGGCAGCGGCAGCGGGTCGGCATCGCCCGGGCGCTCGCACCCCGGCCTCGACTGATCGTCTGCGACGAGCCGGTCTCCGCGCTGGACGTCACCACCCAGGCGCAAGTGGTGGCGCTGCTGGGCGAGTTGCAGCGCGACCTCGGCCTCGCGCTGGTCTTCGTCGCGCACGACCTCGCGGTGGTCCGGCAGGTGAGCGACCGGGTGGCCGTGATGCGGGCCGGGCGGATCGTGGAGCAGGGCGAGGCCGACGAGGTCTACGACTCTCCCCAGCACGCCTACACCAAGGGCCTGCTGGCCGCCGTGCCGGTGCTCGACCCGGCCGAGGCGACCGCCCGGCGCCAGGCCCGGCTGGCCTCCGCCCGCGCCTGACCGGCTCCCGTTCCCGGCCCGCACCCCTCGGGGTGCGGGCCGCTGCGTTTCCTGGGCCGCTGTGTTTCCTGGACCGCCGCGTTTCCGGGGCCGCGGCGCTTCCAGTTCCGCGGCGGCCGGACAGCGGACGTCCGGCCGTCAGACCGCCCGCTCGGCCCGGGCGGCCACCTCGGCGATGTAGTCCTGCCACCGGTGCCCGGTGAGCTCGGGCACGCTGCGCACCACGAGGTGGGCGGCCAGGTAGCGTTCCACCGGCCGGACGTCGCAGATCGCGAACAGCCGGTACAGGGCGTTGGTGCTGGTCCGGTAGACCAGGTAGTCGGCGCGGTCGAACAGGGTGCCGTCCGGGTCGCTGCGCGCCAGCATCCGGTGGAACTCGCTGTAGCGGGTGCGCAGGTGGAAGTCCCAGCGCTCGGCGGTGGCCGGGTCGCCGAGGGCCGCCGCGCGCTCCCGGTACTCCTCGCCGCGGCCGGAGAGGTCGGCCCCGGCCGCCAGCAGCCGCTCGGCCCGGTGCCAGGCCGTGGCCGACCAGCGCGCCCAGTCCTGCTCCCAGCCTCGGGCGCCCCCGGCCGCGATGCGCCGGACCAGCTCCGTGACGGCGGGGCCGGTGCGCTCCCAGCGCTGGTCGAAGGCCGCGCGCAGGCGGCCGTCCGGGTCCTCGTGGACGAGGAAGTCCTCCAGGTGGGAGAGGAAGGAGTAGTGCCCGCCGACCAGCCCGTCCGGGTGGGTGCTCGCGTGCGCGGCCAGCGCCGTCACCACCAGCTGCACCCGGGCCTGCGCGGAGTCGCCGTGCTCCCCGAGGTAGGCGCAGGCCGAGGTGATCGCGGGCAGCCCCTCGCGCATCAAATCGTCGCGCAGCGCGGCCGGTTCGGCCCCGAGCAGGGCGTGCAGGTCCCGTGGCCCTGCGCCGCCTCGACCAGCACCGGGGCGGTGGTGGTCGCCCACATC